>JAKSQL010000038.1 GCA_024404125.1 Clostridia bacterium | reverse complement strand
CGAAAGACCGTTTGCGATTATCATAGGTACGGAGCACGCTTTTACTACCGCCATGGCGTTTGTAGCATCGTTGATGTTTGTTATGAAAACCATAGTAAGATGGAATACTTCCATAACTACACCTATGGCAAGGGAAAGTGTCCACACCGGTTTTTTGTTATCAAACATAAACTTGCGAAGCGCTGCGGAATAGAAACCGGCAATTATTGTAGAAGCAGAGCAGGCAAGTCTTGTGTAAGAGCCGACACCCCACGCAACTGCTATCCATCTTTCAACGCCGCCTATAATTCCCGCGATTATTCCCGCAGGGGCGCCGAACAAAAGCCCGCCTGTAAGTACCGCAGCGTCGCGGCAGTTAACCATTGCGCCGTTCATAGGTATACCCCATTCGGTACCGACTACCGCAAGCAAGCCGAAAACAATACCAAAGATAATCTGTTTTAAGACGTACGGAAGTTTTTTAAACGGTGTATAACGGTCAAGCAAAAATAATATTACTGCCGCTACTATCGGCAATGCCGATGCTATACCGAGTTTTTGATAACTTGACAACAAATTCCCCCACTCCTTTTGCATAATTCATATTATAACATTTCAAGTGTTTTAATTCAATATAAAATTATTTTGAATATATACACCCGCAATAGTTCTGCCGATATAAATTATGCTGCTTTGAAAGTTCTATTGAACGCAGATATCCGTTTTTCTTTTTGAAATCGCAGGGCAACCACTCTACCCCGTATTTTTCTGCCGCTTTTTGCCCTACCGCATTTAACAGGTCGGCATTTTTAAGCGGACTTAAAGTAAGTGTTGTGGTAAAAAAGTCAAATTTTTTTTCTTTGCAAAGTTCCGCTGTTTTTTCAAGTCTTAACCTAAAACATTCTTCGCACCGTTTTCCGCCCTCTTTTTCATTTTCAAGTCCTGCTACGCGAGAATGATACTCTTGCGGTTCGTAAACACCCTCAATAAAATGTACGGGGTTTTTATAGTTCATTTCACCTATAAGCCGCTTTTCCTCATTTACTCTGTATTCGTATTCCGAGTACGGCTCAATATTGGGGTTGTAGTAAAAAACCGTTATCTCAAAAAAGTTTGAAAGATATTCTAAAACATAACTTGAGCAAGGCGCACAGCAAACGTGCAAGAGCAGTGACTTGCTTTCCTTTGACGAATTTATTATCTTTTCAAGTTCGTTTTGGTAGTTTACCTTTTGCAAAAAAGTGCACCTCTTATTTTGAAGTTTTGATTTTTGCCTGCATTCTCGGCGGTATCGGTTTTTCCGTTATTTCTCCCGCCTTATCAAGCGCGATTTTCGTAAGGAACGGGCCTACAAGTTCATATATAAGCACCGCAAAAAGTGAAATGTTTCTTATAAGACTGCCGACCTCGGTGTATCCCAAATCGTTCATAACCTGCATAGCCGTAAGCGACATACCGAGCGATACTCCCGCCTGCGGCAAAAGGGTTATGCCCAAATATTTTTGTATTGACGGTACACAACGTGTCATCTTTGCGGATATATCGGCACCGAAAATCTTACCGAGTGAACGGAAAAGAATGAATACGGCGCCTATTAAAACTACGTGCCAATCAAGGAAAACCAAAAGTTCAAGTCCTGCGCCGCTTATTACAAAAAAGAGTACCATTATGGGACCTGTCCACCTGTCAAGTCTATCCATCAGTTCTTCCGAAAAATCGCAAAGGTTACAAAATACGGTGCCTAACATCATACAAACAAGCAACGAGGAAAATTCCACCGTAATTTTACCTATGTTAAATTTGAGCATTGAAAGCGCAACCGATAAGAACACAAAGCAAACCGATATACTCATACGTTTACTGCGCGAATGGAAAAACTGCTCACTGAAATGGAAAAGATACCCGAGTACACCGCCTAAAATGAGTGAGGCGGCTACCTCTATAAGCGGGTCTATTATGATTGAAGAAATATTAGCACTGCCACTCTCGATGGCACGTGCTATACCGAACGATATTGAAAACACAATAAGTCCCACTACATCGTCAAGCGCGACTACCGGCAAAAGCATACTTGTAAGCGGGCCTTTTGCCTTATACTGTTTTACTACCATAAGGGTTGCGGCAGGAGCGGTTGCGGTTGCTATCGCGCCCAAAGTAAGCACACAACTCATTGGCAGTTTATCGGGCATTATAAAGTGAAGTACAGTAAGAGATACGTCAACCAAAGCAGTTGCCGTAAATGCCTGAAAGACCGCTATTATTATCGCCTGCTTGCCTATTTTTTTAAGGTCTTTTATGCGGAACTCATTGCCCATCGCTATTGCGATAAATCCGAGTGCTACGTTCGATATGAGAGAATAAGAGGAAACATCCGCAGAAGAAGTAAAGCCGATGCCCTGTATACCGAGTCTTCCAAGGCAGTACGGACCTATAAGAATACCTGCCACGAGATATGCCGTAACGGCAGGCAAGTTCCAGATTTTTGTAAGTCGGGACATTAACAGCCCCGCTATCATCGCTATTGAAAGAGTTAATAATGTTGACATATTTTTTGCCTTCTGTACTATATAAATTCTAAATAATCATTCTATCACAATATCTTCAGTAATTCAAGAAATTTAAAAGCAGGTTTTGAGTAAAAACCTGCTTTTTAAAAATATTACGGCAACCGCTCAAGTATGGCGGCTATTACCGTTACGTCATCTTCGTGATTATCGTCACGCCTGCGGCGGGCACATTCGGCTATGTGTTCGGCTAAATCTTTCGCATCTTCTCCCTCAAAGTGTTCGGTTTCTTCCCTTATCCAATCGGTACCGCAAGCGGTGGCACCGTCAGACATTAAAAGCAGTATGTCGCCGTCTTTAAGACGTATGCCCGCTTTATCAAAAGCGACGTCTTTGATAATTCCTATGGGCAAGGAGGTGCTTTCGGCTTTGCCTGTGCGACCGCTCCGCCTTACTATGCTCGGTGCCGCGCCTGCCTTATAAAACTCTGTTTGTCCCGTAAATAAATCTATACTTGCAATATCTACCGTGGCAAGTGACTCATCGGTAGACTTAAAAACCATAGAGGAATTTAAAATTCTCAGTGAACAGTCATAACCGAAACCGGCTTTGAGCAGGCGGGACATAAGTCCCGAAGCCATAGCGCCGTCTACCGCGGCTCTGCCGCCGGTACCCATACCGTCACTTAAAATCAGTATGAAGTGACCTTTGCCGTCATAAAAGCAACTGTAAGCATCTCCGCACATCTCTCCGCCCGATGCCGCAAACTGACCTATGCCTAAATTTACTTTAAATACGGGGTGCTCGGTTATTCCGATATAATTTTCATTTCCGACAAGGGTAATTACGGGTATATCAAACTCCCTTTCACACGCTACTGAAAGACATTTCATAATCTGCATTTTATTAAGCACCGTACCGTCACTTTTAGGTACCCTTATATCAAGTGACATTCTGCCGTATTTATCTATAACCGCCGAACATTCGCTCGCGTGGATGTTAAGATTTTTAAGCGCCGAAGCGGCAGTAATGGCGGTAGCATTATCAAATTTTTCGCCGTTTTCAAGGTCACTTGATAAATCTTTAAGCATTTCGGATATTCCTGCAAATTGGTCGGAAACCACGCTCCTTACCTCTTCTATACGGTTTTGTGCGGCGGTTTTAAGCGCGTATTCTTTATAAGCGCCAAGCACCGTACTGCCCATGTTGCGAAGACGTATACACCTCGATAAGAATTCTTCTCCCGAAAAGTTTTCCGGCTCGTTTTCTCCCGACTTTACCGCATCGGTCATTTTAAGTATCGCGTCAACGGTTTGGGCATTCTTTGTTTCCCAACAGTGAATTCTCAGTTTACAACCGTAACACGCTTTGCTTTCTATTGAGTTTACGGTTTTTTGGAAATCGGGTTTGTTTATTTTGGAAAGCTTGTCCGATACTTGTTCTACGGTCTTTGATACGTCACACAAAGCATCTGATGCAAGATTAAGCCGCAACGTTACCGCTTTTTTAAGACTGTAAGGTGTAGAAACTTTCGGGCACATTGAAAAAATTTTTCCGAGGTATATCCCGATACTTCTCGGCAGTATAAGAAATACAACTATCGCAATAATGCTTTGAATTGAAAGAACGTATGAATTTTCACCATACGAGCCATCAACCGCAGCCAAGACACAGCACGCCGCCAGAGAAAGACTTTGCGCGTATTTACCGTAAGACGAAAACACCCCTGCCATAAGTCCCGAAAAGCAGAATATGATTCCGCCCTCAAAATTTCCCGAAAGCAAACTGCCGAATGCTACCGTTATGCCGCTTACGGCACCCGCATAAACTCCGCCGTACTTCGAGGCGATAAGAATAAGCAAAAGCCCTGTTGTATTTCCTATGCTCACACCGAAAAGCGAAAACTTGCCGAGTCCCATAACTATTATTCCCATAACCGCCAAAAAGCAGGCAAGTTCCTCGGCGGACAACCCGCGCGTGATATTTTTGAATGCAAAAAACGCCTTACAAATAAAGAAAGCACCTACACCGCATAAAATACTTTCTGCCAACATTTCGGAAATTTGCATAGAATTTCCCGTTACGGTAAAAATAAGAGTAACAGTATCGGATAAAAGAGCTATAAGGCCAAGCACTATGGGGTTTTGCGAAAATTTTTCTTTTTTTGAAATAAGCACGCGTATTGCAAGAACAAGCAAAAGTGCCGCAATATACCTAAACCCCATACTCCCCGCAGCAGGTATAAAGTAACCTGCAAACGCACCTATGGCGGCGGCATATATATATAATTTTGAACACCCTGCCACAAAGGCGATACCGAAAGGCATATACGTAAAGTCCACTACCGCTCTTGAGCAGATAAAGGTGACGGCGGATACTGCTATCTGCATTACTGCAGCATATAAAAACTCGCTTCGCTTTACACTCTTTATTTCCTGCGTTTCTGTTATAAGTTCCCTCATTTTAACTACCTGCCCTTTAAACAAAATATTTCAAAATCATTATATTATGTAAACCGTAAATATTTTGTCAAAGGCGGTTTGAATATTAAAAGACTTTATGTAATTTACTGTTTAAAATTAAATATTAAAGTAAAAAGGAGAATTATTTTGAGAAAATTTTATTTAATTACGGTAATTGTTTTAGCGATTATGCTTACTGTATCACTATCTGCCGCGGCACTTTCAAAGATGGGCAGTACAGGCAGCGAGGATAAAAGTGTTCAAAGCATTCTTAAAGCAAAGGGCTATTATAATGGCAGTATAGACGGCATTTTCGGCACTGCCACAAAAAACGCCGTTATAAACTTTCAAAAAGATAACGGTCTTAAAGCAGACGGAATTGCAGGCAAAAACACCCTTAAAGCATTAGGACTCTCGCAAGACAGTTCTTACAAAGGGTACTCATCTTCCGATTACGTACTGCTTGCAAGAATTATATCTGCAGAGGCAAGAGGGGAAAGTTATTTGGGTCAGGTTGCGGTAGGCGCGGTGGTTTTAAATAGGATAGAACACCCGTCTTTTCCGGATACGCTCGCGGGAGTTGTATACCAAAACGGCGCTTTTTCCTGCCTTTATGACGGTCAGTTCTATGAAACTATAGACGATACCGCCTACCTTGCCGCAAGGGATGCCATAAACGGACTTGACCCATCGGGCGGTGCGATTTATTACTATAACCCCGCTAAATCAGGCAATAAATGGATAACCGCTCGCCCCATTATAACCGTTATAGGCAATCACAGATTTTGCGGTTAAAAAAATACCCATTCCCGATTTTTCGGGAACGGGTATAAATATTTTGTTTTTTACATTTTACTTGTCATTTTATCGACAAATTCATTCCACATACGGTTATATTCCTTAAGTGAAACAAATTTTCTGCTTTCCTCAAGTCCGCTGTACATAATGGAGTTTATACCGAGTTGCTTTATATCGGCAAGAGATAAATCCCAACTTGTAACGGCGGCAAAGAAATCATCGGTAAGGGTTTCGTTTTCCATATAGGTAGGGTCATCCGAACAAAGTGCTATTGCCATACCCGATTTAAGATATTCGGTGGCAGGGTGATTTCGTATATCTTTTGTATATCCGAGCGCACTGTTGCTAATAGGACAAACCTCAAGGCATATTTCCGACTTTACAAAGCGCGAATGCAGGTCGGGATAGCGGTACAAATTAAGTCCGTGACCTACCCTTGATACACCGAGCAGGTACGCGTCTATAAGATTATCGTTGCCCGCATCTATACTTTCTCCGCCGTGAATGTAAAGTTTCATATCGGGATACTGCTTCTTTGCTTTAAGTAACATCGGTGCAAATTTTTTAAGCGGCAAAGCGGTATCTTCCTCATTTACAAGGTCAAAACCTATAACGAAATCAGATACGTTATCGGGGTCACTTTCGTCCTTTACAATTTCCTTTACGTATGTAGTATTCAAAAAGCATTTTTTGGTAAGTTCTATATTTTCGTTATCTGCCTTTACACCTGCGCCTATTATACGTACCGTAAAATACGGATAGTCTTTTTTGACATTATAGTATGCCTGCCGTACAATTTTAAGATAATCGGCACTTTCGTCAATACTGTCGGTAAGCATAATATGTATCTCTACGTGCATAATGTTATGCTCACAGTAGTATCTGAAAGTGTAATCATAATATACCGCCGCAAAGTCGGGGTTGCTTGAAAGCGCGGCATGACGGTTAAACAAATCCTCAAAATAATCCCATATATTTACGTCTTTGTCTAAAGCGCCAACTACAGTCCAATTATGAAGCAATTCTTCTTCGGTACAGTAACCGCTCTCCACAGCATCGTAAAACCGCATATACCCATTTGGCATTTCACTTTGTTCGGGTACGGTTATAAGGTCGTACGATTTACGGTCACGGTTTATACAAAACTGTTTTTGTGTTTTAAGCAGTTTTACGAGTTCGCAAAACGGCAAAAGCGCCATATCGTGAACATGCAGGTCCGCACCTTTGGGAAGCATAGAGCAAAACTTATAAAGTTTTCTTTCCTTTATACTTTTATCGGTAAGTGTAGGCACGGTATATGCGTCTTTATTATTTATCGTGCTTTTATACTCTGCTTTAAGCATAGAGAGATAACCGTTAAGCTTTTCCTCTTTTTCGCGCAGTACAACACCAAGCATATTTGAATTTGCTTCTACGAGTTCTTTTCGTTTTTGTTCGTAGTTTTCAAGTGTTACTTTACTTTCAGTCATATCATTTCTCCGATAAAAGATTTTTGTTTACAAAAAGGTCAAGTTCATCTGTATAATCGTTATTATGAGTTTTTACAGAAAGATGCGGAAAATCGGACTTTGCAATTTGATTTTTAAGTTTAATAATTTTTTCTTCGTAGGTCAAATCAGACATATGTGTGATAACAAAGTATACTTCGCCCTTTAGTTTATCTTTATTTTCTTTTAAAAAGGTTTTTGCAAAGGGACAAATATCCTCACACCAAACCGGTGCCGCGATAATTATTTTCTCATACTGCTCAATAGGCAGACTGCTTTTGTACGGTTTAAGCACAGGCAGTTTCTTACTTAACCCTCTCACCGCCGCTTTAAAATAGCCGAATATACCGCTGTAATCCTTACCGTCGGTAATAAGCATAGTTTCGCAACCGCATTTTTCGGCAATCCTTTGCACTGCCTTTTCGGTAAGACCGCTTCTTGTAGAGTAAACACATAAAGTTTTCAAGTCAAATCTCTCGCTTTGTTTAAGATATTTATATTATAACACAAATTCTAAAAAAAGAAAAGGCGGCAAATCAAAAATTGATTTGCCGAAATTATTTCCTATTATTTATTACTTTCAAAAAATTTCAAACTAATTTGACGGATAGATAATAAGTAAAAAGTAAAAAAAATCCCCCTCGCTTAGGGCAGGGCAAGGAGGATTTTATGATTATGCTACCGGATAGCACAATTATTCTTGCTTTAACAAATCAGAGATAAACTCATCAATAATATTCTTTTTCACATGTTGCATCACAACGATATGGGAAAGTTCACCGCCGTATTTCGTAATATAACCGTTTGCAAGACTGTATTTCTGCCGTATCCACTCCGGCGGACGCTTGAAAAATACAGTATTGCTATAAGGCATATGCCATGCGGGATAACCGATCTCATCGAGTTTCTCCTGAAGATAGCTTGTGTTTTCAAGCATCGACTCGGCTTCTTTTTCAAAAACATC
>JAKSQL010000037.1 GCA_024404125.1 Clostridia bacterium | reverse complement strand
CCACCTTGAGGTAAGGCGAAATTATTTTACCATACTTGCAACTTCTGCGGCAAAGTCGTCTACACGCTTTTCAATGCCCTCGCCTTTTTCAAAGCGAACGAAGTCCAAAATCTTGATATCTTTGCCGAGTTCTTTTGCGGTTTTCTCAACGTACTTGCCGACAGTAATTTCGCCGTCCATAACGAACTGCTGCTCAACAAGACAGTTTTCTTTATAATACTTACCGATTTTGCCCTCAACAATTTTACCTAGAACGGCATCCGGCTTGTTTGCCATTTTGGGATCCTCTTTCATTTGAGCAATGAGGATTTCTTTCTCTTTATCGAGTACTTCTGCGGGAACAGATGCTTCGTCAAGATAAGAAGGACTCATAGCCGCAATCTGCATTGCAACGTTTTTGCCCATAGTAACGAAAGTTTCGTTTGAAGCATCAAGTTCGGTATCAAACTTAACCATAACGCCTATTTTACCGCCTGCGTGAACGTAGGTTACTACCTTACCTTCATAGCGGGCAAAACGGCGAACTTTGATGTTCTCACGTATTTTAAGGAATAATTCCTGTACCATTTCTTCAACGGTCTGACCGTTTTCACTGCACTTTAAAAGCGCATCAAGGTCAGCGGGGTTTTGGTTTGCGACTATCTTTGCAACCTTAAGGGCAAGTGCCTTAAACTCTTCGCCGCCTGCAACAAAATCGGTTTCCGCATTGAGTTCAACTACCGCGCCTACACCGTTTTCGATTATTGCACAAACAGTACCTTCGGCAGCAATTCTGCTTGCCTTCTTTGCCTGCGATGCAAGACCCTTTTCTCTTAAAAAGTCTGCCGCGGCATCCATATTACCGTCACACTCGGTAAGGGCCTTTTTACAGTCCATCATACCGCAACCGGTTTTTTCTCTTAACGCCTGAACGTCTTTAGCAGTAAATGCCATAAGTTTTTCCTCCCAGTATATCGAATATATTATTCGGCACTTTCGGTATTAGCATCCGCAGAAATCTCTGCTTCAACATCAGCCATATTCTCTTCTTCGTCATCCTCGGTAGCAGCGGTGCCGAATTCGGTACCCTGTCTGCCCTCGATAACTGCCGCAGCCATAGTCTCCGCAAGGAGTTTTACGGCACGGATAGCGTCATCGTTAGCCGGAATTACAACGTCAACCTCATCAGGGTCGCAGTTTGTATCTACAACAGCCACAATCGGAATGCCGAGTTTATGCGCTTCCGCAACTGCTATTCTTTCTTTTCTCGGGTCAACTACGAAAAGTGCGCTCGGTATTCTTTCCATATTCTGAATACCGCCCAAGAACTTTTCGAGTTTCTCTATTTCAAGTTCAAGTTTAACTACTTCTTTTTTGGGTAAAAGGTCAAACGTACCGTCCTCACGCATAGCGCGTAACTGATTAAGACGCGCAATTCTTGTGCGAATGGTGGTAAAGTTTGTAAGCATACCGCCGAGCCAACGCGCATTTACGTAAGGCATACCGCAATGCTCTGCTTCTTCCTTAACCGCATCCTGCGCCTGTTTCTTGGTGCCTACGAATAAAATGTCTCCACCCTCGGCTGCTATGTCGCGAACGAACATATATGCCTCGTTGAGTTTTTTAACGGTCTTCTGCAAGTCGATGATGTAGATACCGTTACGTTCTGTGAAAATGTACTCAGCCATTTTCGGGTTCCAGCGGCGAGTCTGATGTCCGAAATGAACACCGGCTTCAAGCAACTGTTTCATTGATACTACTGCCATAATTTTTTCCTCCTGAGGTTTAACCTCCATCCCGCCAAGCGCGACAATCGACCGTATCAAGCCGACACCCTGCCAACATCAAACGGAATGTGTGTAATAATTCATCACATAATGTGACTGATAGATTATATCACACACTTTTTGCGATTTCAAGTGCTTTTTTCGGTTTTTTAAAAATTTTTGTTGACATTGTCGTATTAAGTGGTATAATCTTTAAAATGTATTTTTTAAAGGGAGTATTTATTATGGCTTTTTATTTCGAGGAAACTTCTCATACTTTTAACGAATATCTGCTTGTTCCGGGGTATTCATCGTCTAAATGCATACCCGCAAACGTTGACCTTAAAACTCCGCTTGTTCGCTTTAAAAAAGGTGAGGAAAGCGCCATACAGATGAATATTCCTTTAACCTCGGCTATAATGCAGTCTGTATCGGGCGAAAAACTTGCCGTTGCCCTTGCAAGAGAAGGCGGTGTGTCTTTTATATACGGCTCGCAGTCGGTTGAAAGTCAAGCCGCTATGGTAAAGCGTGCAAAATCTTATAAGGCGGGATTTGTTGTAAGCGATTCAAATCTTCGCCCCGACGATACTTTAAAAGACGTTGTCGCACTTAAAGAAAAAACCGGACATTCCACCGCCGCCGTTACGGTTGACGGCGCCCCAAACGGCAAACTTTTAGGTATTGTTACAAGCAGAGATTACAGGGTAAGCAGAATGTCCCCCGATATGAAAGTTTCGGAATTTATGACACCGTTTGAAAATCTTATCACGGGTGATGAAAACACCACCTTAAAGATGGCAAACGATATTATTTGGGACCATAAATTAAACTCACTTCCGATAGTTGATAAAAACGGAAATTTGCTTTACTTCGTTTTCAGAAAAGACTATGATGCTCACAAAGAAAACCCCAACGAGTTGCTTGACGGCGAAAAGCGCTACGTTATAGGCGCAGGTATCAACACAAGAGATTATGCCGAGCGTGTTCCCGCTTTAATTGATGCGGGAGCAGATGTACTGTGTATCGATTCTTCCGAGGGCTTTTCCGAATGGCAAAAACTTACTATTAACTGGATAAGAGAGCACTACGGTGAAAGCGTTAAAGTAGGCGCGGGAAACGTTGTAGACAAAGAAGGTTTCCGTTTCCTTGCGGACTGCGGTGCAGACTTTATAAAGGTAGGTATAGGCGGCGGCTCCATATGCATTACCCGTGAGCAGAAGGGTATCGGACGCGGTCAGGCAACGGCACTTATTGATGTATGCCGCGAGCGGGATAAATATCTGGAGGAGACCGGTATATATGTACCCGTATGTTCTGACGGCGGCATAGTTCACGACCACCATATGACTTTAGCCCTTGCAATGGGTGCGGATTTTCTTATGCTCGGCAGATACTTTGCAAGGTTCGACGAAAGTCCCACCAACAAAATTACCATTAACGGAAATTACTATAAAGAGTATTGGGGCGAGGGCTCAAACCGTGCAAGAAACTGGCAGAGATACGATTTAGGAGGCGATAAGAAACTTTCTTTTGAAGAAGGTGTTGACTCTTACGTACCTTATGCCGGCTCACTTAAAGATAACGTCGC
The DNA here is from genome assembly GCA_024404125.1 of Clostridia bacterium. Taxonomy (GTDB): domain Bacteria; phylum Bacillota; class Clostridia; order Oscillospirales; family Acutalibacteraceae; genus UBA737. Next base: position 4,887 of record JAKSQL010000037.1, on the reverse strand, counting down.
GCTATCTTTAAGCAAGGTTAAATCCACAATGTGTAATTGCGGTGCGCTTAATATTCCCGATTTCAGAAAGAATGCAAAACTCACTCTTGTTTCGGCTACAAGCATAGGTGAGGGCGGCGCACACGACGCTATACAAAAAGAAACTTCACTCGGAAGCATAAAATAAAAGGTAAAAAACAAACTCGGGTTAAAAGCAAAAACTGCTTTTAACCCGAGTTTTCGTTTAGAAAATTTGCCCTTTAAGTTTTAGCTTTGTCTTTTTCGGGAACTGTTTATCGAATTCCTCGACCTTATCATTATCAACATAATAGCCGCTCGGTGTATGATATACACCGCTGACACCGTCGAGATACCCCTTAATCAGTTCTTTACAAAGAAAGAACGATGCATCTGCCCCATCGGGCAAGCCGTGGTAACGTATTCCGAAATTTGAGGCATAATCAAAACCGCTTTTTCCGTAAAACGCAATATTGCCTTCAAACATCACCGCGCCGAAACCGAGTTCGGTGGCTTTATTGAGCGAATAATCAAGCAATTTTTTGCCGTAACCCTTACGTTTAAGTTCTGGAGTTATGCAAATAGGGCCCATCGTTAAAACAGGCACATTCTCGCCGTTATCCCCCGTTACCTGCGCTTTCATAAACATATTTTGACCTATAATTTTGCCGTTTTGCTCCATTACAAAATCAAGTTCTTTTACAAAATCGGGGTTTTCCCTTAAAGTGTGGATTACATAATGTTCACTGCAACCGGGACGGTACACGTTCCAGAACGATTCTCTTATAAGGTTTTCAACTTCTCTATATTCTCCGCTTTTTTCCAAACGGATTGTAAAGTCATTTTTATTCATTGTTTTTCCTCCTGAAAATTGTTGACTTCAATGCGTAACCGCGGGAGGTTTGTAAGACTGCACAAACCTTACGCGGTTATGCTGCAATCTCCGATGATTTGTACTTTTTCAAAAAGCAATCTCCTAAAAAATAATATTATAATGAGGTCAAAAGACCTGATTACCAAGTTCTAAAAATCCATTTTAACGTTTCGTTTCTTCCGCCACAAAAAAGTCGCGCTTTGTAAGACCTTTTAAATTTGCAACTATGCTTGACGGAAATACAACTATCATTTGATTATATGCCGATACGTTTGCATTATAAGCACGTCTTGCCGCCTGCAAATGCTCCTCGGTATCGTTTACAGATGCCTGCAAACTTTTAAAGTTCTCGGAAGAACGAAGTTCGGGGTATGCTTCCGCTACAACATTTATGCTCTTTTGCATATCGTTCATTTGCGCTAATGCGGCGGATTTTTCCTCGATAGGCATACCGCGGCGAAGTTCGATAACTTTTTCAATCGTTTCGCTTTCGTGCTTTGCATAACCCTTTACTATGTCAAGTTGCTTTGTAAGAACGTCATACCGCTTGGTAAGAGCAACATCTATACCGCTCTCCGCCTCGTCAATTTTCACCTGTGCGCGCGAAAGTTTGTTAAGTATCGAAATGTAAACAAGCAAAAGAATAAGTGCCAAAATAATTACACCGATTAAAATTTCCATAAGTATTCTCCTTTAAATGTTGCTTTTGTATATATCACGTTCCATAGCCATACCGTCCACAAAATCGGTAATAACTCTGGTATCGCCGATACCACGCTGTTTTTCTACGTCTAAATCAAGCTTGCCGAAAAGTTTTGCCTCGAAAGCATCTTTGTTATTATTGACCGCAATATGTAACACACCGCCTACAAACATAAGCATAATCGGGGCTTTAAGAGTAGTGCGCAGATTTAAAAGCGATTCCATAATCTGCGGAGTTATTAAATAAAACGCTTCTTCCTGATTTTGACCGTAGACCTTGAACTCTTTATTAAAGGTTTCGTTTTCAAATTCAAGTTTACTGAGTTTATTCTCTTTCCTTGAAAAGAGTCCGCCCTTACGTTTAGATGCACCAAACCAACGCGATACTATTTGTAAATCGCAACGGAACTCTTTATTGAAATCAAAGGTCATCCATCTGCCCTGAAAAATGGTGGTGGTACTTGTATTACCGTCACTGTCAACCGTTTCTTCCTCGATACATACATCGCTTTGAGCAAACTTTACGCCCTTGTATTCGCCTGCAACAAGGTCGTTTGAGGAATATCTGTTGCCCGTTTGTATCATTCCCGTAGAATATACAACGTCATAAGGAATACCGCTTTTAGGTGTAAAGGTCACATCGCCAAACACCTCTTCAAGTGCCGCTTTTACCACGTTTTCCTTAAAACACGCGGTGTATTTTTTATAAGAGGTTATACCTATAATTCCCGCTATTACGGCAGGTATAAACAATACCAACCCCATTCCGCCTTTTAAGGATAAAACTATAACCGCCAAAACAATGAACAAAAGCATAAGACCTATGCCCCATCCCGATTTTCTTTGCATTGATTTGAGTTTTGTGTAAAGTTCTTCCATATTTCCTCCCTTAAAATTGCCTTAAAAAGCATACCGAATTTTGCATAAGTGTAAAATCGTTTTGAGATTTTACCACATCGGCAAACTCTTTAAAGGTTTTATGTACCTTGTTTTGCATATTCATTATTTCGGTGTATACATCGTTATCTTGGGTATCAAAACACAAAGTAAGTACACTGTCCTTTATGCAAAGCTTTTTTATCGCCTTATGACATTTATAGCACATAGTTTGCTTTTTAGACCACCGTGAATCCGTAACCGAATAATCGAAAAAGAGATTTCGGTCTGAAGTAACGTCAATTTCATCGGCGAGTTTAACAAGAGAGGCGATATACGGCAGTCTTACCGCGTTACCGTTTTGAAGCATATACCGAGGAGAAAACTCCTTTTTATCGAGAAAATCCATTTTTCTGTGTCCGCGTATGACCTGACATATACAGTACAGGTGCTCATCGGTAGGTATCTCAAAAACATCACGGTACTTTTTTACAAACTCCGCGCCGAACTCCTGATGAAATTTTCTCGCAAGTTCTGAGAGTGTAGTATACGGATGATTATGCTCATATTCGGCAAATCCTTTTATATTATACTTTAATTCGTATATATCGGACTCTGATATTCCCATACCCACATCGTGAAGACTTGCCCCCATAAGCAGAATGTAAATTTCGTCCGCATTAAGTTTTTCTATATTTTCACTGCCCGCAATAATATTGCAGTAGTTTATTACCTGCTCGGAATGTTCAAAGGTGTGATTTGTAAAGAACGGAAAAACCGCTTTATAGTTTGTAAGCAAACGGTCTATGGCAAAAATACTGTTCTTGTAAAGCAAATGAAGATTTAAGTCAAGACCTTTTAATCGCTTTTCACAAAGAAAATCGGTATTTGCCACTATCATTTTATTCACCGCCAATTATAAACTAACCTTTTTATCTTTTTCGATAAGCAACTTTATTGCCTCTACTGCTGCTGTTATCGCCTTTTCATTATCGTGTGTTTCGGGATTTGACAGACCTCTGTTTGCGCGTTCCTGATTCCAAACACACGTAAATACCGCGCCGGCTCTTGCCCTTAAGACAGAAGATACAATAAACAGTGCCGCACTTTCCATCTCCGATGCAAGACACCCTGCCTTTATCCAAGCGTTCCACTTTTCTTTAAGTTCGTACCCTACGGGCATACGCTCGGGGTTGTGCTGACCGTAAAAAGAGTCTTTACTCTGCACAATACCCGCGTGACAGTTTGCATTTATTTTTTCGCAGGCGCAAATAAGCGCGTTTGTAACGTTTATATCGGGGACGGCAGGGAACTCTATCGGAACGTACTCTTTAGTGGTACCTTCCATTCTTACAGATCCGGTTGCCACTACCAAATCGCCGCCTGATACTTCAAGTTGCATACCGCCGCAGGTTCCAACCCTTATAAAAGTATCTACACCCGTACGGTAAAGTTCTTCTACACCTATTGCAGTAGAGGGACCTCCCATACCGGTAGACATTACTATTACCTTTTCACCGCAAAGTTCGCCAATATAGGTTGTGTATTCACGGTTTTGTGCCAAAAACTCAGCATTATCCAGATGTTTTGCTATGCTTTTAACCCTTCCCGGATCACCCGGCAATATGGCATATCTCGCATTGTGACCGCCGTCAAATCCTATATGATAAGATTTTTCTATTTCCATACGGTTTCTCCTAAAATTTCAATTTATACAATTATACAACATTATTCTTTTTTATGCAACAAAATATATGACTTTCTTTCTCTTGTAGTTTTTGTAAATACGTGTATAATGTTAATTGAAAGCGGTGGATTAAATTGAATTATAAAATAAGAGAAATCGAAAAAAAGGATAACGCGGCGGTGGAAAATATTATCCGCTCGTGTCTTATAGAATACGGTGCAAACCACGAAGGTACCGCATGGGCGGACAGCACGCTCGGTTGCTTTTTTGAGCTGTATTCAAAAAAAGGTCGCAAGTATTTTGTTGCACAAGACGAAAACTGTGAACTTGTTGCTTGCTGCGGCATAGGCGAAATCAAAGGTAATAAGGACGTATGCGAACTCCAAAAAATGTATGCACTGCCTATTGCGAGGGGTACGGGTGTTGCCGAAAAACTTTTAAGTGCTTCGCTTGACTTTGCAAAAAAGCATTATAAACAGTGCTATCTTGAAACGCTTGACAATATGAAAAGAGCGCATAAATTTTACGAAAAGCACGGGTTTAAGCGTACATATACCTGCCTTTTAGACGGCGAACATTTTGCTTGCAATGTTTGGTATTTAAAAGATTTATAAAAAAGTAAAAAAATAAGGGGAGTGCAAAAACTTTTGCACTCACGTTTTATTTTATGCCGCTGCGGTTGCGAAAACCGTTTCTGCGTCTTGCGTGTTAGTTTCGGTGGGGTTTATTTCCTCACACTTCATACCCGTAC
>JAKSQL010000036.1 GCA_024404125.1 Clostridia bacterium | reverse complement strand
AAAGCACGAAAACTATATTGCAGAGTGCTAAAAATACGTATATTCCGTATTTTCCGATAAACCCTAAATCGTCAAACCCGACACCTAAAACATATACCGAAATATAGTAATCGGTTACGGCGCAGAGATTAAAGAGTAAAAGTTTTATTACCCACTCAAAAGCTGCTTTGCCTATTCTCTCTATAAGTGCTTTTACTATCGGATAAAAACCGAACAGACATATATAAAGCATTTTTGATTCCGGCTCTGCAAATATGAAGGTTAAAACCGCACTCGCAAAATAGGCAAATACGGCATATTTCATATCAGTCTCGATAAGCGGTACCATTATGAACAGTCCCGCCAAAGCAGGTATGGCATAGGTGAGATACGGAAAGTAAGAAAGAAGCATAAATGCCGTAGCAAGTGCCGCACACACGCCGCTTAAAGTTATTTTTACGTTGGCTTTCATTTATCGGCAACCTATACACGGGCACAAATTTCCGCCCATCATTTCGCAGCAACAGTCAGCACAAATAAGACTTTGACACATATCGCACGGATCTCCGCACATACTGCCGCTATTATAAGAACGGTAGGGGTTATACTGCCTGCCCGACTGCCTTTGCGCATTGTTTACCGCATTTTGATATTCTATGTTACTCGGGTCCATACGTGCGGCGGTGGAAAAACTTGTATACGCCTGGTCAAACCAACCTCTTCTGTATAAAACGGTGCCGTTTAAAAAATACCACTCGGCATTACGCGCCTGAGGGGGAACACCGTCAAGCACCTCTTGGGCTTGCTCAAGACGGTTTTGATTTATAAGGGAACGCACCTCGGGGAAAGCGGAAGCACCGTTTTGATTATATGATGAGCCGGAGGAACTTTTGCCCCTGCGCTCGTTCATAATCGCATCGTAAGCATCGTTTATCTCTTTCATTTTCTCGCCTGCAAGGTCAGAAAGCGGGTTATCCGCATAATTATCAGGGTGATACTTTCTTGCAAGATTACGGTATGCTTCTTTTATCTGTTCGTCACTCGCGTCTTTTGAGACGCCTAAAACTGCATACGGATCGTTCATTCATTTAACTCCTTTAAAAAGGTCGATTCAAGACCTATGTATATGATATTTCCGAGAATGGATTTATACTTTTTTATATCCAATAACTCAAATGCCTTTGCCGCCTCGTTAACACAAACATAAAGTTGAGGTACAACCCGACTGTTTATATTTCCCGATTTATCATACTCGGCTTTAAGACAGTTATACGCGCCCGATTCAATATCTTTTTTTATATCCGCCGCCGCATCAAGCAAATAGATGTATCTGCCGATACAGTACCCTAAACGGTTAAGCACCCGCTTTTGCGATGCATCGTCACTGCAAAAAGACAGTATATCCGCCATAACCTTTGCGGTCGGCTCGCACGCTTCGTCAATACTTATATCGCTTTTGCTTTCAATTTCGTTTTGCTCTGAAATATATTCGTATACCGCGCTTTCTATATCGGGGTAAAGTGCTTTTGCTTTTTTATGCGCCCTTGAAAATATCGGTTTTATCAGTTTGAAGAAAAGACGTTTAAACCCCTTTTCGTCCTTAATATTATCAAGGATTTTGTAGTAAAGCATTATCATTGCCGCCGCTGACGGCATATCGAATGCCTGCTCGTCCGCACAGTACATACACTTTTTAAACGGGTTTACCCTGCACCGCTTTTTTTCGTATTTAGGGCAACCCTCTTTAAGCGACATATTGAGCATTGTAAGAAATGTGAAATCGTAACTTAAAGTAAGGCGGGAAAGTATGCCGTAATTTTTGCCGAGCCGTCTGCAAAGCGAACAGTATACCGCTTTGTAGGTATCGTACTCTTTTATTTTAAGTTCGCCCTTTTCGGCTCTTATATATCCGAACAAGCATTTCACCACTCTTTAAATCATTGTATAACAAAAGCCGCCCGCAGTTATGAATAATGTGTAAAATTTAAAGTAAATTTTTAAGGAACTGGCCCGTATATGACCTTTCGCACTTTGCAACCTGCTCGGGTGTTCCCTCGCAAACTACCGTTCCGCCCTTATCTCCGCCCTCGGGACCTAAATCTATTATATGGTCGGCGGTTTTTATTACGTCTAAATTATGCTCTATTACAAGAACTGTGTTGCCGCCGTCTACAAGACGTTGAAGCACCTCTATAAGACGGTGAACGTCAGCGGTATGGAGTCCCGTTGTGGGCTCGTCTAAAATATATATGGTCTTGCCCGTTGCCTTCTTTGAAAGTTCGGTTGCAAGTTTAACGCGCTGTGCCTCGCCGCCCGAAAGTGTTGTGGCGCTCTGCCCTATTTTGATATAACCGAGTCCCACGTCAAACAAAGTTTTAAGTTTGCGATGTATTTTCGGTATGCTTTCAAAAAAGTTCATACCCTCTTCAACAGTCATTTCAAGTACATCGTAAATGCTTTTACCCTTATACTTTACATTCAAAGTTTCACGGTTATATCTCGTGCCGCCGCAAACCTCGCAGGGAACGTATATATCGGGTAAGAAATGCATCTCTATTTTAAGTATGCCGTCACCCTGACACGCTTCGCATCTGCCGCCTTTTACGTTAAATGAAAATCTGCCGGCTGTGTAACCTTTTGCTTTCGCTTCTTTAGTGGAGGCAAAAAGGTCTCTTATATCGGTAAATACTCCCGTATAGGTAGCGGGGTTTGAACGCGGTGTTCTGCCTATGGGGGACTGGTCTATATTTATTACCTTATCAAGATATTCAGTTCCTTTAATTTCTTTATGCTCGCCTGATACGGTTTTTGAGCGGTTTAGTTTATTTGCAAGTGATTTATAAACTATATCGTTTACAAGTGACGATTTACCGCTGCCCGATACACCCGTAACACAAACAAATTTACCGAGCGGAATTTTAACATCAATACCTTTAAGGTTATTTTCTTTCGCACCTATTACAGTAATATTATTGCCGTTGCCTTTTCGCCTTACAGTCGGTACGGGTATTTTTTTACGTCCCGTAAGGTAATCGGCAGTAAGCGAATTCTTGCATTTTGCAAGTTCGCTCGGCTCACCTGTGAATATAACATTACCGCCGTGTATACCTGCACCGGGGCCTATATCCACTATATAGTCCGCCGCGCGCATAGTATCCTCGTCGTGCTCTACAACTATTACGGTGTTGCCTAAATCTCTTAACTTTTTAAGGGTTGAAAGCAACCGCGCGTTATCACGTTGATGCAGCCCTATGCTCGGCTCATCGAGTATATAAAGCACACCGCAAAGCGCCGAGCCGATTTGTGTTGCAAGACGTATTCTTTGCGCCTCGCCGCCCGAAAGCGTACCCGAGGAACGCGAAAGAGACAAATATTCAAGCCCTACACTTTCAAGGAACGAAAGACGTGCTTTTATTTCTTTAATTATCGGCTTTGCTATCATACCGTCCCGCTCGCCGAAAGTGAGCGAATTTATAAAGATAAGTTCATCGTTTATCGACATATCGCAAAATTCTTTTATATTCTTTCCGCCTACCGTAACCGCAAGATATTCGGGTTTTAAACGCGCACCCTTACAGTCAGGACAGTTACTCTCGGTCATAAGTGCTTCGAGTTCTTCCCTTGCATAGTCGCTCTTTGTATTCTCGTATCTGCGTTGCAGGTTGTTTACCACGCCCTCAAAGGCGCCGTAGTATACACCGCCGCCGAAATCACTGTTGCGGTGCAGTGCTATCTTTTCATTGCCCGTACCGAAAAGAACGGCATTCTTTCCGTTTTCGGGTATATCTTTCCAAGGTGTATTTATATCGAAGCCGAAATGTTCCGCTATGCCTTTATAATACATTGTGGCAATAGCACCCGCATCGGGATTAAAAAAGGAGTTTACCCCCCAACCTGCCGCTTTTATGCAACCGTCAAGCAAAGACTTGTCCCCATCGCTTATAATAAGCCGCGGGTCAATTTTTTTGAATACTCCTATACCCGTACAGGTAGGGCACGCGCCTTGCGGACTGTTAAACGAAAACATTGTGGGTGAAAGTTTCGGTATGCTTATACCGTGCTCCTCGCAAGCATAGGTTTGAGAAAACTGCATTTCCTTACCGTCAATAACGTCAACCGTAATAAGTCCGCCCGTAAGGGCTACGGCTGTTTCAATACTTTCTGTAAGGCGCGACACAATTTCATCTTTCATAATAAGACGGTCTACCACTATATCAATATCGTGCTTTTTATTTTTATCGAGTTTGATTTCATCGTTGAGGTCATAAATGCTGCCGTCTACCCTTGCCCTTACAAAGCCCGACTTTTTTGCATTTTCAAATTCTTTTTGATGTTCGCCCTTTCTGCCCTTTACTACGGGAGCAAGTATCTGAATTTTAGTTCCCGCTTTAAGTTTCATAACGGTATCGACTATCTGGTCGGTTGTTTGCTGACTTATTTCTTTTCCGCAAACGGGGCAGTGCGGCACACCTACTCTTGCATATAAAAGTCGCAAATAATCGTATAGTTCGGTAACGGTACCAACTGTAGAACGCGGATTTTTAGAGGTTGTTTTTTGGTCTATTGATATAGCGGGAGAAAGCCCCTCGATAACGACAACATCGGGCTTTTCCATTTGACCTAAAAACTGACGGGCATAACTTGAAAGGGACTCAACATATCTGCGCTGTCCCTCTGCATAGATTGTATCGAACGCAAGTGAAGATTTACCCGAGCCCGAAAGTCCCGTAAAAACCACCAACTTATCGCGCGGTATTTCCAAATCCACATTTTTAAGATTGTGCTCGTTCGCACCTTTGATTACTATTTTATCACTCGGCAATTTTATGCCCTCCCGAAAAATATATACATATTTATTTTACGACATTTTTAATTTAAAGTAAATACATTTTTAAAAGTAAACAAATTTAATAAAGGCGCAGGATTTAATTTCCTGCGCCTTTTGCATATTACAGATAAACAAAAAGTCTTGCTTTGCTTTTACGGTCAAGTTTTTCGGGATTTGAAATAATATAACGGTTATCGTTTCTGTCACGAAATCTTATTGAGCCGTCCGCCATTTTTCTTATGTTTTTTATTTGATTTACAACAAGAAAATTTGTTTCGCCTAAATCGGTGGTAACATAAAATCTTATTCCCGAATTTTGCTTTTCAACCGAATTCACCGAAAGAATTTCAGGTACAAAGTAATACATATCAAGTGCGAAAAGCAGAACGGATTTTGACTCTTTATTTATATCGTCAATATTCCTTATTCGCGCGACCTCTTTTTCTTCCTTATCGAGAAAGGTTATATACTCGTTTTTTCGGCTTACGGGAAAAAGCCGCCTCGGCTCAAGCGCGGTAAAGGTTTCGCCTGACGGCAAAGTAAGGTTTACTAAATTGTTTTCACAACTTGAAATCAAAGCATTATCGTCTAAATAAATCATAACTTTGCCCCCCTTTAAAATCTTTCTTCTTTGCGCATTTTCTCAACGTCGGCACTCATAGACTGAATTTGAACAAGTTTATAATACTTGCCTTTCTTTGCAAGAAGCTCTTCGGGCGTACCGTTTTCGATTATTCTGCCGTTATCAACAACAAGTATTCTTGTTGCGCGTTTAAGGGTTGATAATCTGTGAGCAATCATAATCGTGGTTTTACCCTCGATAAGTTTATCAATCGCGTCTTGAATGAGTTTTTCGGTTTCACTGTCAACCGCGGCGGTTGCCTCGTCAAAAATCATCATAGACGGGTTTTTCAGCACCGCTCGGGCAATGGAAAGCCGTTGCTTTTCGCCGCCTGAAACACCTACACCGCGTTCACCGAGCATTGTATCGTAACCCTCGGGTTGACGCGCGATAAATCCGTCCGCATTGGCGGTTTTTGCCGCCGCGATAACCTGCTCTACCGTTGCATCGGGCACACTGAAAAGCAGGTTGTTAAATATAGTATCACTGAACATCATCGGCTCTTGCTGAACATAACCGATAAGATTTCTGTATGCCTGCAAATTGTAATTTTTAATATTGTGACCGTCAACAAGTATTTCGCCCGAATAGCCCTCATAAAACCTTAAAAGCAGATTTACAAGAGTTGATTTGCCCGAGCCGGTTGTACCTACGATACCTACGATTTCACCGGGGTTTATATGGAATGTAACGTCGTCTAAAACCTTTTTGGTTTTACCAAACGAAACTGTTACGTGGTTCAATTCGATTTCACCTTTAAAACTGTCGGGCATTACACTTGCATTTGCTTCAAGTTCCGGCTCCGCCTCAATTATATCAAGTATTTTTTCGGCTGAGGTCATAGCGTTTTGGAAAGTATCCGCAAGGTTTGCAAAGAAACTTACGGGTGTGTAGAACATTGCGGCATAAGATATAAAACTTACCACAAGACCTGCCGTATATCCCTCGTCCCCCATAAGTACTTTTGTACCGCCTAAAATCCATATAGCAAGTGAGCCGCAGGCGACAAGGAACGAAACCGCCTGCGGAAACGCGGTTATCATTTTACCCATTTCGAGTGATGTTTTGATGTGCTTATCGGTAACCTCGTCAAAACTTTCCGAAGCACGTTTTTCACCCGCAAAAGATTTAATTATTCTTATGCAGGGAATTGTATCGGTAAGACGCGATGTAACCGCCGACCAATTTCGCCAGATGCGGTGATAAAACGGTCTTATCTTAAGCGAGAATACCCTTGAAATTATTACTATAAGCGGAACGGGTGTAAGGGATAAAAGTGTCATTTTCGGGTTTACCGAAACCATTAAGACAACAATACCGATAAGTTGGAACGCGTGACCTACCGCTTCCTGCGTTATACGGTTAACAAAGTTTTGAAGCGTACTCGCATCACTTGAAATACGGTTTATTACCGAGCCGGTTGAGGAATGGTCATAAAACGCCATCGGAAGCCGCATTGCCTTTTGGTAAACGTCTTTACGCATATCGTTACTGAACTTTTCACCTACGGCACGCATTTTGTTGCTTCGTACCGCGTTAAAGAAGTGGTTAAGAGCAGTATTGATAAAGAGTACCAATACCATCGCAAAAAGAATGTTAACCGGCGCAGTGCCGAATACGGTGGAAATTTTGGTAAGTATGGAATATCCCGAACTGCCCGAAGAAAACACACTGTCAACAATTAAGCCCGTAACGGCAGGGGGCAAAAGTCCCGAAAGGGTTGTAATTATTGATATAATACCGCAAAATATAATCGTTTTGGTCATCGGTTTCAAGTATTTACCGAAATGACGTAACAAATGAACTTTTGAGCGGCAGTTTATACAGGGCGCACCGGGATGCAAGAGGGCACGTCCGCATTTGGGACAAAAACTCGCCGCATTTTCAAATGCAACACCTATAACGACGTATTCCTCGTTTAAGTCCGCGCCGACTTTAATGTGATTTACGAACTGCGCCGCGGCATCGCAAAGGCGTGCCTTTGAAAAGGTTACGCGAAAAAGTACCGTTTCGCTCCCTTTGGTGTTTTTTCCAAGCAAAACCGAATTGCCGTACATTCGTTTCGAGCGCACTGATTCAAAATCCTTAAAAGGATATTCGGTATAATTCTCTTCACCCTCAGAAAAAATAAAAAGACTGTTTGCGGTGAATAATGCAACTGTTTGTTCAAACGTACCCTTATTTGAAAGGTCGCCTACAATAGCAAACAGCGGAGTAGTTTCACCTGCACACAGTCTGTCAATTTTCTCTTCTAAATTTTTAGGTATTTCTCGGTCACATAATAATCGTTTATCCATAAAAATGCCCTTCTTTTTGCCGGAAAACAAGTATTTTTTTACTTTTGCTTTGAGCATTATAAGACATCTGTTTTTAAAAGTCAACCTTAATATTCCAAAAAATTGAAATTTATAAATTTATATGTTATAAAGAGCAAAATACTTAAAATAAAGGGTGTATTTATTTTGATTTTATATTTTATAAGACACGGTGACCCGATTTATTCACCGGACAGTCTCACCCCACTTGGTCAGCGTCAGGCAGAAGCAGTCGGAAAGCGGCTCGCTACACACGGTATAGACGAAATTTTTGCCTCTACTTCAACACGTGCAAAACAGACTGCCACACCGCTTTCGCAAATATGCAAAAAGCCGATAACCGAACTTGATTGGTGCAACGAATCACACGCTTGGGCAGAATTCACCTGCAAAAATGAAGATGGCAGATTTTGGCTTCCCGGTATTGAGAAAATGCGCAAGATTATGAATTCACCCGAAATTCGTGCTTTGGGCAACGAGTGGTATACTCACCCTGCATTTGAAAAATGCACGGCGGACGGTGCAAAGCGCATAGCCGCCGCAGCGGATGAATGGCTCTTATCACTCGGTTATAA
>JAKSQL010000035.1 GCA_024404125.1 Clostridia bacterium | reverse complement strand
AATTTTTTTGAAAATTTATACAATATATTGTGTTTTTGTGCTTGACATTTATACAAGATAAGTGGTATACTTTATTCGCTGTAAAATAAAATGAATGCGAAATTCAACGAAAGAGAGTGGTAGAAAGATGTATAACGTCGTAAAAAGAGACGGCAAGACAGTTGACTTTAAACTTGCCAAAATTAAAGACGCTATCGTAAAAGCATTTGATGCTTGCAATATGCAGTACAACGTGGATACTATTGACTTTTTATGTCTTAAAGTAACTGCGGACTTTGAGCCGAAAATCAAAAACGGCAAAATTACGGTTGAGGAAATTCAGAACAGTGTTGAGTCTGTTCTCATTAAAGGCGGTTACGATGACGTTTCCAAGGCCTACATTCTTTACCGTAAACAAAGAGAGAAAATACGTAACGTAGGCGAAACCTTACTTGACTACAAAAAGATAGTGGATAACTATCTTCAGATAAACGACTGGCGTGTAAAGGAAAACTCCACCGTAACCTATTCGGTAGGAGGTCTTATCCTTTCAAACTCGGGCGCCATTACCGCTAACTATTGGCTTTCCGAGATTTACGATGACGAAATCGGCGATGCGCACAGAAACGCCGATATTCACATTCATGACCTTTCCATGCTCACCGGCTACTGCGCAGGTTGGTCGCTTAAGCAACTTATTCAAGAGGGCTTAGGCGGTGTTCCCGGAAAGATTACCTCTTCCCCCGCTTCTCACCTTTCCACTCTTTGCAACCAGATGGTAAACTTCCTCGGTATTATGCAAAACGAGTGGGCAGGCGCGCAGGCGTTCTCCTCATTTGATACCTATCTTGCACCTTTTGTTAAGGTAGACAATCTCACCTATAAAGAGGTAAAACAGTGCATTCAGTCCTTTATTTACGGTGTTAATACTCCGTCACGCTGGGGTACACAGTCCCCCTTTACCAACATTACTCTTGACTGGACAGTACCAAACGACCTTGCGGAACTTAACTGTATCGTAGGCGGTAAAGAACTTGACTTCAAGTATAAAGACTGCAAAAAAGAGATGGATATGATAAACAAAGCCTTTATCGAAATAATGATAGAGGGCGATGCAAACGGCAGAGGATTCCAATATCCGATACCCACCTATTCCATCACAAGAGATTTCGATTGGTCTGAAACCGAGAATAACAAACTTCTCTTTGAAATGACCGCAAAATACGGTACTCCGTATTTCTCAAACTACATAAACAGTGATATGGAGCCGAGCGACGTTCGTTCAATGTGCTGCAGACTCCGTCTTGACCTCAGAGAACTCCGCAAAAAATCCGGCGGTTTCTTCGGCAGCGGCGAGTCTACCGGCTCGGTTGGTGTTGTTACCATCAATATGCCGAGAATTGCTTACCTTGCAAGCGATAAGGAAGATTTCTTCAAACGTCTTGATAAACTTATGGATATTTCCGCACGTTCACTTAAGGTTAAACGTACGGTTATCACAAAACTTCTTGATAACGGTCTTTATCCGTATACTAAGAGATACCTCGGCACTTTTAACAACCACTTCTCTACAATAGGTCTTGTAGGTATGAACGAAGCGGGACTTAACGCGAAGTGGCTTAAAAAGGATATGACTCATAAGGAAACTCAGGAATTTACCGCAGAGGTTTTAAACCATATGCGCGAGCGCCTTTCCGACTATCAGGAGCAGTACGGCGACCTTTATAACCTTGAGGCGACACCGGCAGAGTCAACCGCTTTCCGTCTTGCAAAGCATGATAAGAAGCGTTATCCGGAAATCATCACCGCCGCTAAAAGCAATGATGATTCTCCCTATTACACAAACTCTTCACATTTGCCGGTAGGATATACCGAAGATATATTCTCTGCTCTTGATGTTCAGGACGATTTGCAGACACTTTACACTTCGGGTACCGTTTTCCACGCGTTCCTCGGCGAGAAACTCCCCGATTGGAAAGCGGCGGCTACTTTGGTAAGAAAGATTGCGGAGAACTACAAGTTACCTTATTACACTATGTCGCCTACTTACTCTATCTGCAAAACTCACGGTTATATTGCAGGTGAGCAGTTTACCTGCCCCGAATGCGGTGAAAACACCGAGGTTTACAGCCGTATTACCGGTTATTACAGACCTGTACAAAACTGGAATGACGGTAAAACTCAGGAATATAAAGACCGTAAGGTTTACAATATCTCAAACTCAAAACTTACACACGAGGGTTGTTTAGAGTGCAAGGATGACGGTGTTGCCGCTCCGGATACCGCAACGGTTCAAAACGCAGTATACCTCTTTGCTACTCCCACCTGCCCCAACTGTAAAATTGCCTGCGCCACTATGGATAAAATAGGTTTCTCTTATGAGAAGATTTATGCCAATGAGCATCCCGAAATGGCTACACAGTTTGGTGTTAAACAAGCACCGACACTTGTTGTAATCGAAAACGGCGAAATCAGTAAATATGTAGGTGTTTCTGATATAAAGAAATTCTTAAAGGTGTAATATGTACGATATAATCATTGTCGGCGGCGGTCCTGCGGGACTGACCGCCGCTCTGTACGCACGCAGAGCAAATAAAAGTGTTTTGGTAATAGAAAAAGAAACTTTCGGCGGTCAGATAACCTTTTCACCGAAAGTAGAAAACATACCGGGACATTTAACCCTTTCGGGCAACGAATTTGCCGAAAAGTTAGTTGATCAAGTAATAGAGCAGGGCGCGGATTTTGAATCGGCGGAAGTTACCGAGATTAAAAACGGCGATATCAAAACGGTAATTACCGACTCCGGCGAATATACAGCAAAGTCCGTAATAATCGCAACGGGTGCCAAGCACCGTCTTATAGGTGCCAAAAACGAGCAAAACTTTATCGGAAACGGTATCTCTTTCTGCGCGGTTTGTGACGGTGCATTTTACACCGATAAAACCGTTGCGGTAATAGGCGGAGGCAACTCTGCTTTGCAGGAAGCATTGTTGCTTTGTGACCTTGCAAAAAAGGTTTACGTTGTTCAAAACCTTGATTTTCTTACGGGCGAGAAAAAACTCTCCGAGCAACTTTACGCGCGGGAAAATGCGAGTGTAATAACCGGCAGTGTAGTTGAAAGTTATGAAGGCGAAAGCGAACTTACCGGCATTAAGATTAAATCCACCGCAAGCGGTGAGATTTCAGAACTTAAGGTGGACGGCGTTTTTGTGGCAATAGGCCTTGTACCTCAAAACGAGCCGTTTAAGAATGTAATCAAGCTCGATGAGCGCGGTTATGCCGCGGCGGACGAAAACTGTCTTACCGAAAACGGCGGCATATTCGTAGCGGGTGACTGCCGTACCAAAAAAATACGCCAAGTAGCAACCGCAGCGGCGGACGGTGCTATTGCAGCCCTTGCCGCTTGTGATTTTGTTGATAATAAACAGTAAATATAATAAAATGAGGGGCGGTAATCACCGCCCCCTTATTTTATTCAAAAAAAGTTTTATATAAAAACAGCAACAAAACAAAGATAATTATTCCAAGCAACATAAGTCCCGGAATGGTAAACTTTTCGCAAATACTTTTTATTATCTTTTTCATTGCCGTCCCCCCCTGAAGTGTAAATAAAATTATAAAAAATTATACTCTATATATCGACAATTGTCAATAATAAGAGTATAATTTATGATTTTATTGGTGATAAAAGTGATTTCGTACGAGCCGCTTTATAATACACTTAAAGAAAAAAGAATATCTACGTATAAACTGATAAACGATTACGGTGTAAGCAGGAGTTTACTTGACCGCCTTAAGCACAACAAACCGATAAGCACCGTAACGCTTGACGATTTATGCTCCATTCTTCACTGTAAAGTCGAAGATATTTTAGTATACACCGAAACAAAATAACTCCCGTATGTTTGGACAAAACAAGATAGAGATTCCCCCTATCTTGCCCTGCCCTTACCATACGGGAGTTTTTTTAATCTTCAAAATCCATACATACGCGGGAACTTGTAAAGGGGCGGACCTTACCGTCTGCAACGGCAACATGAAGTGGGTGTGTGGCATATCTTTTAAGCGCCTCTTTACTCTCAAAGACCGACCAAAGCATAAGGTCTGCATTGGAACTTTCGAGCGGTTTTATGTAAACCTTTATCTCTTTAAGTCCGTCTATCTTACCGTAAAGGCCTTCAAGTCCCTCTTTGATTTCAGATGTAATTTTTTTCTTTTGCTCTGCGGAATATTCTTCCTTTAACTGCCATAAAATAACGTGTTTTACCATAAAAATTACTCCTTTTATACTGTCTTTAATTTTTTTATTACTGAAAAAATTACGAACACGAACAAATTTATTACCACTATCGAAGCAGATGAGGGAACATCTAAAAAGAAAGAAACGCAAAGCCCCAAAAGGAAAGTTGCAACACCTACTATGCAGGATAATATGACGGTTGTGCGGTACTTTTTGCAAATGCGCATTGCGGATATTGCGGGGAATGTGATAATGCTCGAAATAAGGAGTGCTCCCATAATTCGCATACCTACTACTACCACTACCGCCGTAAGCACTGCAGTAAGACAGTTATAGAACTTTACATTTACCCCGCTTGAAAAGGCATATTGCTCATCAAATGCGCAGGCAAAAATTTTGTGATAAAATACAAAATAAAGCACTATAACCGCTATGCTTACAATAGCGCAAATAACTACGTCACCCTTTGTAACGGCGAGAATACTGCCGAACATAAAGTTATTTATATCTGTGTTCATACCCGTTGTAAGACTTGCAACTATAAGACCTATCGCGAGCGCACTGCTTGAGATTACCGCCGTTGCGGCGTCCCCTGAAAGTTTGCCGCTGTTTTGCAAAGCAACAAGTAAAAATGCCGCAATTATTACTATCGGTATTGAAATTTTAAGCGGAGCCACACCAAGAGCAAGTCCTATTGCCGCCGCACCGAAAGAGACGTGGGAAAGACCGTCCCCTAACATTGAGAGTTTTTTAAGTACCAAATTTACACCGAGCAACGCTCCGCATAAACTTACAAGCACCCCAACTGTTACCGCCCTTATTACAAAGGGATAAGAAAGTATACCCGTTATACTCATAGGTTTTCCCACCCCTTACTGTCGCAGAATATATAACCGTCGTCCGCAATATTAAGTATATGTTTAGCATCCGACTTTGCGCGGGATATATCATGGGTTATCATTACAACCGTTATACCCTCGCTATTTAGCTTTTTGATTATTGAGTACATTTCGCTTACAGAGTCACTGTCAAGCCCTGTGACCGGCTCATCAAGAAATAAAATTGAGCAGTCTGCCACAAGGCAGCGGCAAAGCCGTACTCTCTGCCTTTGTCCGCCCGAAAGTTCACAGAATGCGCGGTCCTTTAAATTTTCTATTTCGAGTTTTTTCATACACTCTACCGCCGCACTCTTTTGCTTTTTGGTGTAGAAAGTGCCAAAAAAACTTTTACCCGCAAAACCCGAAAGCACTACCTCAAAAACACTTGCAGGAAAATCCGAGCGCACCTCATTACTTTGAGAAAGCCAACCTATTTTTTTATCGCCCTCAAACAAGACACTGCCCGTATGCTTTACGGGAAATCCCAAAAGCAAACGCATAAGGGTTGTCTTACCCGAGCCGTTATCTCCCGTTATGCAAAGATAATCGCCCTTATCAACACTAAAAGACATATCCTTAAATATTTCGCGGTTTTCATAATATGCACTTAAATTCTTGACCGTTATCTGTGTCATTTAAGACATCCCCCTTTCAAGCGCCAAAGCATTTTTGTTCATTATATCAACATAGGTTATGTTGTTATTAAAATCATCTTTTGTAACATTGTGAGCGGAACTTATTTCCAAAATATCCGTTCCCGTTTGCTCACTTAATGCTTTTGCCACCGATTTTGAACTCAACTCGGTGCAGAAAATATACTTGTATTTTTTTTCTTTTACCGTTTCTGCAAGGTCTATCATTTTCGAAAGACTCACCTCACTGCTTTCGGCACAACCGCCGAGCGCCGCGGTATAAGAAAGACCGTAATACTCGGTAAAATACTTTAACGGAAAGCGGTCTGCAACAAGAACGGATTTTTCACTTTTTGAGTTTATTACCGATTTGATTTTTAAGTCCGCTGCGTCTATTTTTGATTTATACTCCAAAGCGTTCAGGTGATACGTGCTCTCGTTTTTCTTATCTGCTGATGCAAGTTCTTTTGCTATTTTATCTATCATAAGTTTAGCATTCAAAGGACTTGTCCATATATGCTCGTCAATTTCGTCTTCACCGTCTTCGTTTAAGGTGTCTACATAATCTATAAGCGCCAACGGTTTTACCTTTGAAGCCGAAAGTATGCCCTTAACCCATTCGTCCGACTCGCCGCCTACGTATATAAAAAGGTCGGCATTGTTTACGGCAAATATATCTGACGGTGACGGGTCATAGGTATGAACTTCAAGTCCCGGTTTTATAAGCAACGTAATATCCGCTTTATCACCCGCTACCGCGCGTGTAAAATCGTAGACAGGAAAGTTTGTGCATACTACCGATATTTTATTTTTTTGGGGTTTTATGCCGCACCCTGACAAAAAAATGCAAAATATGAGCAGTAATAAACTAATTCTTTTCATTTTTTGCACAGTCCTCACATATCCCGTATAAAACGGTCTTTAACTTATTAACGGTGAAATTATGCTCTTTTTCGATATGGGAAGCAAGTTCGTCTATATGCTTACATTCAATATGGATAAGTTTGCCGCAATTTGAACACTTTAAGTGAAAATGTTCCTGACAGTTATCGCTTATATACTGATAGCAAGCGCTTTCCCCCGCATTTACATATTTGCGAACTTTACCCTCGCTTGAAAGTTTTTCAAGCGTTCTGTAAACGGTTGTTCTGCCTATATTATCGCCATTTTCCTTGAGCTTTAACATAACACCGTCTACCGTTATATGCTCGTTCTCGTTCTTTATAATGTTTTCTATAACCGAGCGTTGCTTTGTTTTATACTCGGTATGAGCCATAATATCACCTTTTTGAAAATGAATTTCATTTTCAAATTATACAACTGCAAAGCAAAAATGTCAAGTAATTAACAATACTTGAAATGATTATATATATATGCTATTATATAAGTTAAATAGATTATGGAGGAGATTGGTATGAAATATGCAGAAAGTATACTACACCCCGTGAAACACATCCACGGCGGCGCTATGCTTGAGCACTACAAAAATACTGCGGATTTTGAAACCGTAACCATGCCCTCTCCCGATACGGTATATATCCCGTTATCACAGCACATAGGCGCTCCGTGTGAGCCGAAAGTAAGTGTTGGTGACCAAGTTTTCGTAGGTACCGTTATCGGTGACAGTGATGCTGCGGTAAGTGCCCCGATACATTCAAGCGTTTCGGGTACCGTTAAAGAAATCGCGGACAAGGATTTCGGCGGCAGAACGGTTAAATGTATAGTTATCGAGTCTGACGGTAAGGATACCCCCGATATCACTCTTGCGAAAAAGCAGGTCAATACCGCAGAAGACCTTATAAAAGCCGCTCGCGACTGCGGACTTGTAGGTCTTGGCGGTGCGGGTTTCCCAACACACATAAAACTCAATCCGTCACCTAATTGCCGCATAGACACACTTATAATAAACTGTGCGGAATGCGAACCATACATAACTTCTGATTACCGAGAAAGTATTGAAAATTTCGGCGGTATTATCGAAGGCGTTTATCTTATAAAACGTCTCTTAAGGATTAAAAAGGTAGTAATCTGCATTGAAAGAAACAAACCTAAAGCAATAGAAAAACTTATGCTTGTGGCTGCCGACCACCGAGATGCGGACGACAGTGTTAAGGTTATGCAACTGCCGGATAAGTATCCGCAAGGCGCGGAAAAAACGATAATTTACTCCGCCACCGGCAGAAAATTGCCGCTCGGGAAACTGCCGAGTGACATAGGTTGTATAGTAATGAATATTACAAGTGTAGGTACGCTTTACAAATATATTTCTACCGGTATGCCGCTTGTTGAAAAAAGAATTACGGTAGACGGCAGTGCGGTAAGAAGACCTAAAAATTTACTCGTTAAAATCGGCACACCGATAAAAGACGTGCTTGAATTTGTAGGCGGTATTCACGAAAAAACCGAAAAGGTTATAGCAGGCGGTCCTATGATGGGCAGTTGTGTTGTAAGCACAAGTGCGGTAGTTGAAAAAAGAACAAACGCGATTACCGTTATGAAAGAGCAAAAGAAAAAGCCGCAAACACCGTGCATACGTTGCGGCAGATGTGCAAGTGCCTGCCCTATGAACTTATATCCCGCAAATGTTGAGGCGGCTTTAAACAGCGGACTTTACGAAAGATTTGAGGATTTAAACGTAAATTACTGTATGGAGTGCGGTTGCTGTTCGTTTGTATGTCCGGCGGCAAGACCTTTAACTCAGGTTATGCGCGTAGCAAAACAAAGTTTAAGGAGGAATAAAAAATGAGGGATATTTTAACCGTTTCTTCTTCTCCGCATATAAAAACCTCCGAAAATACACGTGATATTATGGCAGACGTACTGATTGCCCTTACTCCTGCCGCGATTTTCGGATGCCTTTTGTTCGGCATAAAAGCGGCAATTTTACTTGCCGTAAGTGTAGTTACCGCCATAGTAGCGGAGCTTTTATGGGATTTATTACTTAAAAAGCCAATAAGCATAGGCGGTTGCTCAGCGGCTGTAACGGGACTTTTGCTCGGTATGAACTTAAGTGTTAAAACTCCCGTATTTGTGGCAGTTATCGGCTCGGCAGTTGCAATTATAGTAGTAAAGCAAATGTTCGGCGGACTCGGTCACAACTTTGTAAACCCTGCAATAGCCGCAAGAATAGTGCTTTTGGTATCTTTCCCAAAGGCAATGTCCTCATTTGCAGACCCATT
>JAKSQL010000034.1 GCA_024404125.1 Clostridia bacterium | reverse complement strand
AAAGTCAGAGGGCTATCCTAAGGACAGTATTGATGTTACCGACCTTAAAATCAAAGAAAACGAAATAGGCAAAGCGGCATCGTTAATACGCGGTGTTTGTGCGGCGTTTTGTGATGCGGGTTATACATTGGGCGGCTTTGATGCGTATACTACATCAAATGTGCTTAAAGGGTCGGGGCTTTCCTCCTCCGCCGCATTTGAGGTGCTTGTTTCAAACATACTTAACGGTTTGTTTTGCGATAATAAAGTTTTACCGATTGATATGGCAAAGTTCTCACAGTTTGCCGAAAATGTTTATTTCGGTAAGCCGTCGGGACTGCTTGACCAAATGGCAAGTGCCGTAGGCGGTTTTACCTATGCGGATTTTTGTGACCCGAAACAACCGAGTGTTGAAAAGATAAATTTTGACGTTTCAAAAACCGGCTACACCCTTTGTGTAGTTGATACCGGCGGTAATCATGCAAACCTTACGGGTGATTATGCCGACATTACGGTAGACTGTAAGAACATAAGCAACGCGCTTGGTGTTGAGTTTTTGCGCGATGCCGATAGCAATAGGTTTTACTCACAACTTCAAAGTCTTCGTGATAAGTGCGGCGATAGGGCGATTTTAAGAGCGTTCCATTTCTTTAACGAAAACGAACGCGTTGTAAATCAGTGTAAAGCTCTTAAATGCGGTGAATTTGAAAACTTCTTAAATCTTGTAAACGATTCGGGCGAGTCCTCGTATAAGTATCTGCAAAACCTTTATTCGATTTCAAATCCGAATGAGCAGGGACTTTGCCTTGCGGTAGCCCTTACAAAACAGTTCCTTAAAGGGAACGGTGCCGTAAGGGTACACGGCGGCGGCTTTGCGGGAACGGTACAGTGTTACGTACCAAATGAAAAGTTTGCAGAGTTTAAGCAAATGATAGAAAGCGTTTTCGGACTTAACTCCTGCTTGCCAATACGTGTCCGTGCGGTAGGCGGATATGAAATAGCATAAAATAAAACAGTGAGCAATTGGTGCTCACTGTTTTTTTATATCTGCCGTCAGTCAAGTACTTTATCTTTATCTTCTTTGACCGCTTTTGCGATAAATTCGTCAACACTCATAGAGCCGAGGTCGCCGTCTTCACCGCGCTTTCTTACGGAAAGTGTACCGTTTTCAAGTTCGCTGTCACCGATTATGCACATATACGGCACCTTTTCGAGTCTTGCTTCGCGTATCTTATAACCGATTTTTTCGTTTCTCGGGTCAATTTCCACCCTTATGCCTTTTTCTTCGAGTTTCTTTTTAACCTCATAAGCATAGTCAAGGTGACGGTCTGCGATAGACAAAAGTTTAACCTGAACGGGCGCTAACCACATAGGCATGGCGCCTGCGTATTTTTCTATAAGCAAAGCGAGTGTACGCTCGTAACAACCGATAGAGGTACGGTGTATAATATAGGGGTTTTTCTTTGTACCGTCACGGTCAACATATTCCATACCGAATTTAACCGCTAACATCTGGTCTATTTGTATGGTGATAAGTGTATCCTCTTTGCCGAATACGTTCTTTATCTGAATATCAAGTTTAGGTCCGTAGAATGCCGCCTCGCCGATACCTATTTCGTAGGGGATTTCAAGGTGGTCGAGTATTTTCTTCATAATACCCTGCGCTTCGTCCCATTGCTCTTTTGTACCGATATACTTATTTGTATCGGCAGGGTCCCACTGTGAAAATCTGTAAGATACATCTTCGTATAATCCTACGGTTTTGAGCATATATATAGCAAGTTCAAGGCAGGACTTAAATTCGTCTTCCAACTGTTCGGGTGTGCACATAAGGTGACCTTCGGAAATTGTGAACTGACGTACTCTTATAAGACCGTGCATTTCGCCCGAATCCTCATTCCTGAATAGGGTAGAGGTTTCGTCATACCTGAGCGGCAGGTCGCGGTAAGACCTTGCGCGGTTTAAATATGCCTGATATTGAAACGGGCAGGTCATAGGTCTTAAGGCAAAACATTCTTTTGTTTCGTCTTGCGGGTCGCCTAAAACAAACATACCGTCAAGATAATGGTCCCAATGCCCCGAAAGTTTGTAAAGTTCGCGCTTTGCCATATAAGGTGTTTTGGTAAGCATCCAACCGCGCTTTGCTTCTTCGTCCTCAACAAAACGTTGCAGAATTTGAATAACCTTTGCGCCTTTAGGTAACATAATCGGAAGTCCCTGACCGATAACATCAACCGTAGTAAAGTATTCAAGTTCTCTGCCTAACTTATTGTGGTCGCGCTTTTTTGCCTCTTCAAGCTTGTTTAAGTGTTCTTCAAGCATACTTGCTTTCGGGAAAGCGGTACCGTAAACACGGCAGAGCATCTTATTATTTGAGTCACCGTGCCAATAAGCACCCGTTGCGGAGGTAAGTTTAAACGCTTTTACACTGCCTGTGCTTAAAAGGTGCGCGCCTGCACATAAATCGCAGAATTCACCCTGACGGTAAAAACTTATTTCTTCGCCCTCAGGCAGATTTTCGATAAGTTCAACCTTGTACGGCTCGTCTTTTTCCTTAAAGAATTTTATTGCTTCGTCTTTAGCCAACGTAAACCGCTCAAGAGGTATATTTTCTTTTACGATTTTTTTCATTTCCTCCTCGATTTTTGTAAGGTCTTCGGGAGTGAAATTTTCCTTTACGTCAAAGTCGTAATAAAAACCGTCCTCAACGGCGGGGCCTATCGTAAGTTTGGTATCGGGGAAAAGTCTTTTAACCGCCTGCGCCATAATGTGTGATGCGGTGTGACGGAATGTCCACTTACCGTAACTGTCGTCAAAAGTGAGAATTTCGAGGGTGCAGTCACTGTCAATAACGGTCCTTAAATCCTTGTTTTCACCGTTGATTTTAGCGGCAAGAGCCACTCTTGCCAAGCCCTCGCTTATCGCCTTTGCAGCGTCTAAAGCGGTAACACCGTTTTCAAGTTTTAAAACGCTGCCGTCTTTTAAAGTAACGTTTACCATAAAATAACCTCCAAAATAAAAAAACTCCGTCCCTTAAAAAGGGACGAAGTAAAATTTCTCCGCGGTTCCACCCGAATTCCGTAAAAATACGGCACTTGAATTCTTTAACGCAGAATGTACGTACGGGTTTTTTACCCCCGTCACTCAAAGGGCGGTGCTTGACTGCCGTACCTTTGCATTGCTTTCAGCCAACGGCAACGCTCTCTTTAAAAGGATATTCGGCAACAAAATCCCTTATCAATGCTTTAACATTACTATATTACGCGAGTTTTGTCCACTTGTCAAGCACAAAAGTTTACAATTTTTGTATTTTTTGATTTTTTTATTGACATATCGGAAATTTTCCGTTATTATTTTTTAGTAATTTTATTAGGAGGCAACATTTATGTTTAAATCTGAATATTTAAACAAGGTTTACGCAGATGCCGAAAAGCGTAGCGCAGGCGAAAAAGAATTTTTGCAGGCAGTATATGAAGTGCTTGAATCTTTAGAGCCGGTTGTAGCACAAAATCCCGCACTCGAAAAGAACGGCATTTTAGAGCGTATGGTAGAGCCGGAGCGTATGATTTCGTTCCGCGTTTCTTGGGTAGACGATAACGGTAATGTAAACGTTAACAGAGGTTACCGTGTGCAGTTTAACTCTGCAATAGGACCTTATAAGGGCGGACTTCGTTTCCATCCGTCAGTTAACGCTTCAATAATGAAATTTTTAGGTTTTGAACAAACCTTTAAAAACAGTCTTACGGGGCTTCCCATGGGCGGCGGTAAAGGCGGCTCGGATTTTGAGCCGAGAGGTAAGAGTGACGGCGAGATTATGCGCTTCTGCCAGAGTTTTATGACAGAACTTTCAAAGCATATCGGTGCCGATACTGACGTTCCTGCCGGTGATATCGGTGTAGGTGCAAGAGAAATCGGTTATCTTTTCGGTCAGTATAAACGTCTTCGTAACGAGTTTACCGGTGTTCTTACCGGTAAGGGCATAGCATACGGCGGCTCGCTTATACGTCCCGAAGCAACGGGATTCGGTGCGGTTTACTACGTTGAGCAGTTGCTTAAAACCTACGGTGAAACAGTAAAGGGTAAGACCTTTGCGGTATCGGGATTTGGTAACGTTGCTTGGGGTACTGTTAAGAAAATCACCGAGCTCGGCGGTAAGGTAGTTACAATTTCGGGACCGGACGGTTACGTTTATGATAAAGACGGTATAAATACCGAAGAAAAAATAAACTTTATGCTTACCATGCGTGCATCGGGTCACGATAAGGTTAAAGAGTATGCCGATAAATTCGGTGTTCAGTACTTTGAGGGCAAGAGACCTTGGGAACAGAAAGTTGATATAATTATGCCTTGCGCTACTCAAAACGAGGTAGGTCTTGAAGACGCGAAGAATATAATTGCAAACGGCGTTAAATATTATGTTGAGGTTGCAAATATGCCTACCACCGCAGAAGCGATGGCTTATCTTAAAGAAAACGGCGCGGTAATAGCACCCTCAAAGGCAGTTAATGCAGGCGGCGTTGCAGTATCGGGACTTGAAATGAGTCAGAACTCAATGCGCTACGGTTGGACCGCCGAAGAGGTTGATGCGAAACTCAAACAAATTATGGCAAACATTTATAAGAATTCTTATGAAGCTGCCAAGAAGTACGGTATGGAGGGCGACCTTGTTGCAGGCGCTAACATAGCGGGCTTTGAAAAGGTAGCGGATGCTATGATTGCTCAGGGTATTGCATACTGATATTCATAAAAATTTAATCGGCAGAGACTTTTTTGAGTCTCTGCCGATTTTTCATTTCATTTTAAGCGACCGCGTTGCGTTTATTACCGCTAAAACCATAACACCTACATCCGCAAAAGCCGCGTACCACATTATATTTTGCACCGTAAGTGCCGAGAGTAAAAGCACGAAAAATTTAACCGCAAGGGCAAAAGTAATGTTTTCTTTCACTATTTTTTGCGTACGTTTTGCGCATTTAACCGCGCTTTTTAAGGCGGATATATTATCGTTCATAAGCACTACGTCTGCCGCTTCAATAGCGGCATCAGAGCCAAGCGAGCCCATAGCGATGCCGATATCCGCTATTTTAAGTACCGGCGCATCGTTAATGCCGTCGCCCACAAAGGCAACCTTACCGCTCGAACTTTTCTTAATCTCTTCAAGCTTTTCAACCTTATCAAGCGGTAAAAGTTTTGAATAGTATTTATCAATATTAAGTTTTTTTGCAACGTCTGCGGCGATTTTCTCACTGTCACCCGTTAACATAGCGGACATAATGCCCATAGTTTTCAGTTCTTTTAGTGCACTTACGGTATTCTCTTTTAACGTATCCGAAATTATTATATGACCTTCGTAAACGCCGTCTATCGCTATATGCACAGTACTGCCGTTTTTATGGCATTCGTGATAATCTATGCCGTTATCATTCATAAGTTTTTCGTTGCCTATAAGCACGTGCTTATTTTCAATAACCGCCGAAATGCCTTTGCCTGCGATTTCCTTAACGTTTTCTGCCGCTTTAATATCGGTATTGCACTTTTTTGCGGCGGAAAGAATAGATAACGATATCGGGTGATTACTGTTCTTTTCCGCGGCGGCGGCAAAACTTAAAAGTTCTGTTTCGGAGATTTTTTCGGGGTGTATTGCTTCAAGTTCAAAGTTGCCGTTTGTGAGTGTACCTGTTTTATCAAATACAAAAGTTTTGACCTTTGTGAGTGTTTCAAGGTGATTTGCGCCCTTAATGAGTATACCTTTTTTAGATGCCGCACCGATGCCGCCAAAGTAGGAAAGCGGTACCGAAATTACAAGTGCGCAAGGGCAGGAGACTACCAAAAACGATAATGCGGAATAAATCCATTTTGAAAAGTCCCCGAAAATGAGTGACGGCACTACCGCGAGCAATACCGCCGCAATAACCACAACAGGTGTATAAACCTTTGAAAATTTAGTTATGAATTTATCCGCTTTTGATTTATTATCGGGAGCATTTTCAACCGCTTTTAATATCTTTGATACGGTGGAATTTTCGTAAGTGCAGGTAACTTTGTATTCAACAACCCCGCTTAAATTTACCGTTCCCGAAAACACGACACTGTTTTCGCCTATTTCCTGCGGCAAGGATTCGCCCGTAAGCGCGGAGGTGTCGGCAAAAGAGTTACCGCTTATTATTATGCCGTCCGCGGCAAATTTCTCGCCTGCATACGCTACCGCTATATCGCCGACTTTAAGGTCTTTTGAGTCTATGCGCTTTCTCTCGTTGCCGTCAAGTTTTAAATATGCCGAGTCGGGTCTTACGTCCATCAGTTCATAAATGGAATTTCGGCTTTTATCGGTAGCAATATCTTCAAAAAGTTCGCCTACCGCAAAAAAGAGCATAACAAATACCGCTTCCGCGTACTCGCCGATTATAAAAGCGCCTATCGTAGCGATACTCATTAAAAAATCCTCACCGAATATATCGCCGTTTAATATGTTTTTTGCGGCACCTTTAAGCACACTTAAACCTACCAAAAGATAGGGGACAAGGTAGAGTATTACCGTAAGGAATATGGGTAATTCAAAAAAATGAGTAACGGCGGCGCAGATTATCAGTAAAATTGCGCTTAAAGAAATTTTTAATATATCCGTTTTATGCTCTTGCATAAGTTTCCCTCCGAAATATAAAGGGCGGTCCGTAATTTAGACTGCCCCTTAAATCATTAAACATGCGAACAAATAATTTTTGTATTTCCTGTTACGGTTACCCTCATATTTGCGGGTACAAGTACACTGTCACCCTTTTTGACACTCATATTGCCAAGCGGATACGAAAGCACTGCGTTGCCCTCTAACACAAGTAAGGATACAAAACTGTCTTTCTCGCAGATACCCGCGTTTCCGTTTACTGTCATAAGATCGGCGGTAAACAAATCACATTTTGCAAGATTCCTTACAAGACCGAACGGGTAAAGGGTCAGTTCGCCTACGTCACCGTAGGGTATATCGGGTACGGCGGTCTTCGTAACGTCAAGCGCCTGATGGATATGTAACGGTCTCGGCTTGCCGTCAGCACCGAGTCTGCCGTAATCGGACACTCTGTAAGTGGTATTGGAATTTTGTTGAATTTCCGCTATCAGTATACCTTTACCTATTGCGTGCAAAGTACCTGCTTCGATAAAGAATATATCACCTTTTTTTACGGGTACGAAATTACATACCTGCGATAAGGTGTTATTGCGTATTCGTGTTTCAAATTCCTGCTTTGAAATGTTTTGCTTAAAACCGTAAATAAGACTTGCGCCCTCCTCACAGTCCACAACGTACCACATTTCCGTTTTCCCGTATTCGTTTTCGTTTTTAAGGGCATACTCATCACTCGGATGTACCTGAACGGAAAGACGGTCTTTCGCGTCAATAAGTTTAATAAGCAACGGGAAATAGGGGAATGCCGCGGCGTTCTTGCCGATGCCTTTTACACCCCATTTTTCGAGCACTTCGGATAATTTCATACCTGCAAAAGCACCGTTTTTAACTGTGCTTTCGCCATCCTTATGGCAGGAAAGTACCCATGCTTCCGCGGCAATTTCCTTTTCGGTTTTAAACCCGAAATCGTCTATAAGACGTCTGCCGCCCCAAATATAATCCTTAACAGGTGCACTTAAAAGTAACGGATACATATATTTATTCATCTCCCGATAAAAATATTATATCGCTTTTTGGTAATAGTCAATGGCTTTTTGCATAAAATCGGCGGTAACACCGAAATATTCCGATAAAAGATATACACTGTCATACCCCGAACGTATCGCGTTTTTATAACGTGTTTTGGGTATAAGTTTTTTAATCGCCCAATTATCCGCTTTTCTTTCGTGCTTTCCCCTTATATCAAGCGGAGAATAAATGT
The DNA here is from genome assembly GCA_024404125.1 of Clostridia bacterium. Lineage (GTDB taxonomy): Bacteria > Bacillota > Clostridia > Oscillospirales > Acutalibacteraceae > UBA737. The sequence continues at coordinate 1,065 of JAKSQL010000034.1, read as the reverse complement.
TGTAAAAACTTAAGGTTAAACAGTGACCGAGTTCGTGTGCAAGACACACCTTTTCGTCAGCACCCGAAACACCGTTATCAATACCCACGTATAGCTTGTCCCCGCATTTAGCAGAAACCGAAACGTTTTCGGGCAGGCGGTAACGGTCTACGCTTACTCCCTCGCGCTGCGCGATGCCGTATAATTTATTTAGTTCCATTCTCTCTCTCCTTAACGTAGTCAACAAACCGTTTTACTTCTTCCCACATAGAGTCGGTAACGTCTGTGTTGCCTCCGAAAAGGGCTACCTTAGCAATTTCCTCTTGGTTAATATCATTCTTGCCGTAAAGGTAATCTACCGATACACCGAAATAATCGGCTATCTTTGAAAGGGTTTCGGCAGAAAGAGATTTCGTTCTTCCGTTTTTATAATCGGAAAGGGAAGCCCTCGGAATATTGCAGGCACTACACAGTTTTGTTACGTTTGTACCGCTTTTGTGGCATAGCTCTTCAATTCGTTCGTAAATAGGTTTCATGAAAGCAAATATCCCCTTTTTGAAAATAATTACGAAAAATCGTAAAATTATACTTGACATTTACGGAAATTCGTAATATAATGTACTTGCAGTTACGAAATGCCGTAAATTATCTCTTACAAATGATAGTATATTACATAATTTCGTAAAAGTCAAGTAAAAAACGGAGGATAAATTTCAATGTACAAAAGTAAGGACTTTGAAGAAAAAATTTTTCATTGCAGGTGTTGCGGCGCACGTCTTAAAGACGGTAAAACCGAATACTGTAACGAGCGCTGCCGCCGGCGCGGACAACGTCTTTGGCGACTTGAACAAATACGCCGCCGCAAGTGGCTTTCGGACCCTATAGGACACACGGTAAGAAACGTAGAGGAATATAACAAAAGTCACGGTACAAATTTAAGTTACGGTCAGTTTGTGGCACAGGTATTGCCTAAACTTGTAAAGGGGGTATAATATGAATATAGAACAAAAACGGGATTATCTTAAAAATTACCGAATACTGCTTGCAAAAATACGCAGGTTCGGTGAAATGTCCGGCTTTAATCCC
>JAKSQL010000033.1 GCA_024404125.1 Clostridia bacterium | reverse complement strand
CGCTTTTTTGAGGTTTCAAAGGAATTAAATCTTACTGAGTATGACAGATACTATATACCGAGGTAAAAAATGAAAATACATATTTTAGGCGCTTCGGGTGCCTGTGCGCCGCATAAAAACTTTCATCAGTGCTCTTTTGCCGTTGAGGTCGATAATGACTTATACTTTATTGACTGCGGTGAAAATTGCGGTCATTCCGCGCATATTAAAAACTTGTCAATTCTTAATACCAAAGCAATAATAATTACTCACGCCCACAGTGACCATTTTATCGGACTTCCGGGTTTGCTTTGGACTATGAAATTTGTCGGCAAATACAGTAATTCCGAAATTTCAAAAACACAAATAATCGCATCAAATCCGCAAGTTTTTAATACATCTGTTGCATTGCTTCAAATTGCAATGGGCGCAGACAGTGATTTCTTAAAAAAATTCAGTTTTAAAGCATTGACGGATGGTGAATTTTTCGAGGATAACAATCTTTCGTTTTCTGCGGTCGGAAATAATCATATGAAATATATAGACCAAAAACCGCAGTCATTTTCATTGATGCTTAATTATGGTAAAACAAAAATTTTTATTTCTTCCGATATAAATAAAATGGATTTGGAAAATGTTTTAAGCAACGAGTGTGATGCGCTTTTCCTTGAAAATGCGCATACCGATATTTGCGAACTGCAAAATCTTGTAAACCTTAATAAATGCAATGCGAAACATATTTATTTGTTCCACCATTCGCAAGACGTTTTGGATAATTTTGATGCATTCAAATCGGATATAAAAGGAAAATTTAAAAATTTTGTTACGGTTTGCGATGAAACCGATAATTGCACTTTTGAGTTTTAAAAAGTTAAATGAGGGGCTTTTGTAGTGAAAACAGTTAAAGACATTTCAAATGAACTTGGATTTCCGTATATTGCGTATATTCCCGATACTGTATCCGAAAATCCGTCAGTAATATTTCATCTTCACGGTGCGGGAGAGCGGGGAGACGGCACAAATCTTGATGCCGTATTAAAAAACGGTCTGCCCCAAATCGCAAACGATAATAATTTAAAGGACACAATACTCATAATGCCGCAATGCCCGCAAAATTCTTTTTGGGTGGCTGAAATTAAGTCTTTAAAACTGTTCTTTGAGGCGTGTATCGAAAAGTATTCCGTAAACCGCGATAAAGTTTTTCTTTGCGGACTCAGTATGGGCGGATACGGTACGTGGTATACGGCTATGGCATTCCCGCAAATGTTCAGGGCGATAGCGGTATGTTGCGGCGGCGGTATGCCTTGGAATGCCTCTGTTTTAACTATGCCTATTTGGGCTTTCCACGGGAAAGAGGATAAAACGGTTAAACCAAGCGAAACATACGATATGGTTGAGGCATTACTTAAATGTAATGCGGACGTTAAGTATACGTATTTTGACGGTGTAGGGCATAATTCTTGGAAATATGCTTTTACACAGGAACTTCTTGAATGGTTTGACTCCTTTAAATAAATACCGATTTCATAATTTTTAACAATAATAATAAACCGCCCATTTACTGGGCGGTTTATGTTTTTAATACCGTTTGTTGATATTTATCTGGTTTATAAATTTGTAAACACTTAATTACTTTTATTTACATATCACTTTTTTCATCTAATAACCGTATAATTTCGCTTAGTCCAAGTATTATTATACCCGCTATAAAACTTATACTCCAATAGATTATTGCTATCCTGAGCGGAACTCTTGTTAAATATCCGTCGGTCACGGTGCCTTCAAACATTCCGAGAACAAACCCGACGAAAAAAATAATTGCCGCCGATATCTTTAAAATTTCGGATATCAGGTTAAAGGGTATTCTCCTCTTTCTGCGGTAATTTGTGTTATTTTGAGATTCATTCATTATTTTTGCCTCCGTACAATAAAAAAGTGTGCGCAACCGAAGTTACACACACCGAAAAATGCATAACTTCAATTTGCTACCACACAAACTTTGAACATACACGAAGTACGCCAAAACAGAAGTCTGCATTTTTACCAAAATAAAAATACGACCTCGTATATGTTCATATATGAAGTTTGTGTGGTATCTTTATTGTATCAGTATTTGCATCAAATTACAATAAAAATTTTTAAGTTGTTGTTCTATGAGCTTTTGCGGTTTTAATATGTTGAAAATAAAGGCAATATATGATAATATATAAAAAGTAAAATATTTACAACGAGGGGATTATATGAAAAAAGCCATAACGGTATTTTTGGCAATTGCTTTGTTGGCGTTATCTCTTTGCTCTTGCGGTAAAAGTGTTGAGTACGGAAAGTGTGTTAAAGTAGCCGACCGTTTGTATGAGGTTACATATAACGATTATGATTATGATTATTTACTAAGTGACGGCTACGGTAATTCGGAATTTATTGGTTACGGCTGTTCGGCAATTAAGCATGGCGATTTTTTAGGCAGAAACTTTGATTTTATAGCGGGTGATTCCGCCGAAATAGTTGTAAAGACCACCCCAAAAAAAGACAGATATGCTTCGATAGGTATCTGCGGCGGACTGCTTTGGTTTAGCAGAAAATTTATGGATAACGGTTTAGACGAAGATGCTAAAAAACTTATTCCTCTGCTTATTCTTGACGGCATAAACGAAAAAGGTCTTGCAATAGAAACAAATTGCGTAAACACCGCCGATGTAGGCGGACTAACCGTGCACACCAATAACGGCAAAAAGCAAGTAGCGCAACTTGGCATAGTAAGATATTTGCTTGATAAAGCCGCTACTGCCGATGAGGCAATTGACTTGCTTAAAAAAATAGATATAGTAAATATCCGTAACGTTATGGGACTTAAAACCTACAAATATGAAATACATTTTCTTATCACCGATAGAAACAACACCTACGTTGTTGAACTTAATAATACCAAACCCGAAAACGAAAAACTGATAATTTTAAAAGACGAAAAGATAATGACAAATTTCTATCTGCATCTTTCGGATGTTGAAAACGGTATATATCCCGACAATTCAATCGGTGTCGAGCGGTACAGAAAGTTATACGATAACAAAGATACCGTAAATTCGCTTGAAAGTATGAAAAAACTGATGCAGTCGGTAAGGTATACGAACTCGAATAAAACTACGGGCGAGTATGACCCCGGTGCCGATTTCAGTAATAAATACACCTGTTATTCAGACCATCCGATTTTCGGCGAAAATCCGATAAATTACGCGAATTGCAAACTGCATTTGGAAGAAATAATCCAGTCAATGAAAGAGGATGAGGTTGAAATTGCAAAAGTGTTACGCGACCCCGATATGAAAAACCCGAATTCGCTTTGGTGCACGTCTCACAGTGCGGTTTACGATTTGAAAAATAAGACTATGAGTGTGGCGGTATACGAAAAGTTTGATAAGTATTATAACTATTCGTTTTAAAAATTATGAAAAAGTTTTTTGATAAATCAATGATAAAATTTGCACTTGTGGGTGTTATCAATACCTTAATCGGTGCAGGTACAATGTTTTTACTGTATAACCTTGCACACTGCTCGTATTGGATATCTTCAGCCGCTAATTACCTTGTTGGCGGTGTTGTGAGTTTTTTTCTTAACAAGTATTATACTTTCAATAATAAAGACCGCAGTTGGCGGCAGGTTATAAAATTTGCGCTTACGGTTTCGGTTTGTTATTTGTTAAGTTACGGTGCGGCAAAACCTGCGGTTATGTATCTGCTTAAAAACCTTGACCGTAAATGGCAGGAAAATATTGCTATGGCAGTAGGTATGTGTTTATACTTTGTCCTTAATTATTTGGGACAGCGCTTTTTTGCATTTAATCAGGAGGATAATTAACTTTATGAATAATAAAAAGTTAAAATTTATAATTTCGGCAGTTTCCGCATTGGCGTTTGCATGTTTGTTTTTTGAGTTTTCTTTATACGGTGCATTTGCTGCGGCGGGTATGCTGTTTGTAGCACTCTTTTGCGAAACTGTTAATAGGAATACAAAAGAGTATAAAGTGATAGATTACATTTTATCCGCATCACTTGAAATCGGTGCTTTATCCGCGTTTGTTGTACGTATATACTTTTTCGGCGAAACAAATTCGGTGGCAAATCTTTTCGGCGAGGGTGGCAAACCGTTTTTAGTTATGCTTGCGGCAGTTCTTGCAATTATCGGTTATATTGCCGCACTTAACATTGTTAAAGTTGCGCTTACAAACATAATCCTCGCGATAAAGGAACTTAAAGCAGTATTTTTAAACGTAGTGCGAAACAATAAACTCTTGTTTCCGCTGACCGCATTTATATTCGTATTGGTGTATTTGTATTTCATTATTCACGGAAACGTTAACCCCGATGCTTATAACGAAGGTTATATCGTTTATTGGAATGCCGGTTGGGCATTGATTTTGGGCAGATGGGCAATAGGCGCACTTAACCTTTTAACAAATAATATTGTTGTTCCGCAGTTAAACCTTTTTTTACTTTATGTATGTTCTTTAATTGCGGGTTGCATTATTATTAAACTTTTTGATATTAAAAGCAAGGTATTTCAGATAATAACGGTTGTTTCGGTATTTATTGCACCGTCAGTAATACTTCAGTGTCAGTATCTTTATATGGAGGGTGCTTATGCCTTAGCGTTGCTCTGTTCGGTGTCTGCCGCATACCTAATTGTTAAAGATAAAATGATATCGGGCGCTATGCTTTTGTGTGTTGCTTTAGGGTGCTATCAGGCATACATAGGTTTTGCTGCAGGGCTTATATACTTATTTGCAATAAGAGAGATAAAAGACGAAAACAGTTTTTCAAAATGGATTATCAAGTTTTTAAAGTATCTTTTAAGCGGTGTTTTGGGCGGCATATTATATATTTGCATTTGTTTAATCAATTTGAATATGTGTAATGCAACCTTTGCAAGTTATGACGGTGCAGATAAAATCGGAATTAAAAATTCGCTTTCAAATATTATTTATTCAATTAAATCCGTATACAGTTGGTTTTTCACTTTTTGGCTTAACGGTACATTTTCTGCAATATTCTTTGCGGCATTATTTGCGGCAATATTTATCGCAATATGGTTGCAAAAAACAAGTATTAAGAAAAAAGTATTTATTTCGCTTTCTTTACTCTTACTGCCGATAATTCTAAATTGCATTATAGTTATTGCACCGGATAGCTTGATTTATTTAAGAATGTTACACCAATGCATATTGTTAATTCCGTTCTTGTTGAGTTTAGTCAACGAAGATGTTGTATCAAGATTTAAACTTCCCGTTTCCAAAGCCGTTGCGGTGCTTTGCTCGTTGATATGCTTTGTATTCGGCATACATTCCTACTGTACTCAGTATTCGCTTGATTACGCGCAGAAGTACGGCGATTTCTATGCGACTGCCGTTATAAATCAGGTTTTAGTTGATGACACTTATCACGAGGGCGACAGAATACTTTTTGCGGGCATATTGGATGAAGAAAAAATCCACGCGAATAATGCGGTTTATAAATATTCGCTCTATAAAGACTATTCAATTTCGTGGTATGCAAAAGACTGCTTGTTAAACTGTTGGAAAAACTATATTAACGCACGACTGGGCTTTGATACCGGAACGGTGTCCGTTGAGGAATACGAAAAAATCATACGAAGCGAAGAATTTCTCAATATGGAATTATATCCCGATAAAAGCGGTATAAAAAAGTTTGGAGATATTTACGTTGTTAAGGTACAAAACACGCCGCCGCAATGATTTAAACAGCAATTTTGAGGATTTATAATGATATATTCAGTTGAGTTTAACGGTAAAAAAATGAATTATATAAAATTCGGCAGCGGCAAGAAAATATTAGTTATGTTGCCGGGTATGAGTGTATCTTACGTGACCGAGTCTGAAAGCGCGATTAAATCTGCTTATTCTGACTTTTGCGAGGACTTTACCGTATATCTTTTTGACCGTACAAGCAATATGCCGTCTTACTACAAAATTAAGGATATGGCAACAGATACGGCGGAAGCGATGAAAACTTTATCCCTTAAAAACGCTTATTTGTTCGGTGTTTCGCAAGGCGGAATGATAGCGCAGGTGCTTGCGGCTTACTACCCCGAACTTGTCAAAAAAGCGGTGCTTGGCTCTACACTTTCAAAGCAAAACGAAATTTCCGCCGATACCTTTAATACCTGGATTAAACTCGCAAAGTCGGGCAATAGGGCAGACCTTAATAATGACTGCGCTAAAAGGGTTTATTCCAAAGAATACTATAATAAGTATAAAAGCATTTTTGAACTTACTGCCGATCCGGGAACCGATGAGCAGATAAAGCGGTACGAAATTCTTTCAAAAGCAAGTCTTGAATTTGATTTTTACGGTGAACTTGATAAAATAAAATGTCCCGTATTGGTAATCGGCTCTTATCTTGACAGAGTGCTTTCGGGTATCGGCTCAATAGAAATTGCACAAAAACTTTCCTGCGAGATTTTTATGTATGACGGTTATTCTCATGCGGTATATGACGAAGCACCCGATTATAAAGAAAAAGTTTATGATTTTTTTATTGCATAAAAAGACGGTTGGTGAATTTTCACCAACCGTTTTAAACTTTTTCTTATTCTTTTACTTTTTTAGGTTTAACAAGATAAATTGTAATTCCGATTAAAAGACCTGCAAGCGCGGGAATTATCCACCCGAGTCCGATATTAAATAAGGGAATATATTTCTTTGCAAAATCGCAGACAAAGTTTAAGTGCAGTAAATGCTTTGCGGTATCCGGCAGAGCATTTATAAAGTCAAATATAGCGGCAATAAGAGTAAGAGTAGTAACGGGTACCGATATTGCCTTATCAAAGTTATACAGTCTGCCGAAAAGGGAAAGCAGTATCAGGGTAATTGATAAGGGATATAAGAACATTAAAACAGGTATCGCATAGGTTATTATGCTTGTAAGACCGAGGTTTGCTATCACAAAAGAAACTATGCAGAACACTACCGCCCATATCTCGTATTTTCTGCCCTTTGTAAATATTTCGCAAAAGGTTTCCGCACAACTTGTAACAAGACCTATTGCAGTTTTAAGGCAGGCAAGTGTTATTGTAATTGCGAGAATAATTACACCGAAATCACCGAAATACTCGGTAGACATTTGCAGTAGTGCAATACCGCCGTTCTCACTAATAGAGGTAAACGTGCGGCTTTGTGTACCGATAAGGGCGATACCCGCATATATTGCCGCCATAATAAGACAACTGAAAAATCCCGCTTTAACTGTGCTTATTGCAACCGCGGTCGGCTCTTTAACACCAAGTCCTTTAATAACGTTGATAACAATTATACCGAATGCAAGGCAGGCAAGACCGTCCATAGTGTTGTACCCTTCCAAAAATCCGTTAAAGAAAGAGCCGCTTGCATACGAGGGGTCGGGCTTAATTAAGCTTGTATCGGCACCTGCTTTAATGAGAACGGTAACGATAAGCAAGCATAAGAACACCAAAAACGCGGGTGTAATGATTTTTCCTATAAATGTAAGTATTTTACTTGGCCAAAGCGAAAAAAAGAGCACAAGGGCAAAAAAACAGGCAGAATAAATAAGAAGCGCCGTACTTTCTTTCGTATTGCCGAAAAGTTCGGAAACACCTACTGTAAACGGCACACTTGCACAACGCGGAATTGCAAAGAACGGCCCTATAGTAAGGTAGAGCGCGCAGGTGAAAAACAAACCGTATTTTTTGCCGATTTTACTTGATAGGTCAAGCAGTCCGTTACTTTGAGAAATACCAAGCGCCGCAACACCCAAAAGCGGTATGCCTACACCGGTAATTATAAATCCTAAAGTAGCAAGCCATACGTTTTTACCTGCAAGTTGTCCCATATGAGCAGGGAATATAAGGTTGCCCGCACCGAAAAACATACCGAAAAGCATTACCGATATTGCCGTAGTTTGCGGACGCGTAAGTTTCTTTTGCATAACATTTTACTCCGTTTTATTACTGAAATATTTTTTAAGCGCCTTAAAGGTTTCGTCACTTATATCGTGCTCAATTTTGCATGCGTCACTTACGGCAACGGTTTCGTCAACACCGAGTTTAGTAAGCACTTTTGTTAGGAAAGTGTGACGTTCATATATCTTTTGCGCCACGTCTTTGCCTTTATTTGTGAGTGAAATATATCCGCTTTTGTCTACAACGATATAGCCGTCACTTTTAAGCAACCCCATCGCTCTGCTTACCGACGGCTTTGAAAATCCCATATATTCGCCGATATCAACAGACCTTACCGACTTATTTTCTTTTGTGAGAACATATATGGTTTCAAGATACATTTCGCCCGATTCTTTTAAGCGCATACTTTCACCTTCTTTAAGTAACATTTTACCATAATATCTGATTTTTTTCAAGAAAAAACCTGCCATAATCAAATTATGGCAGGGGGTACGGATTTATTTTAAAGCGAAGCACCGAAATCGTATATTTCTTTAAGATTGTTTTCAGTCAACTGATTTGTACCGCAAAAGGTCTTTATGCCCAAATTTTCGGCGCCGAAGAAATCGAGCATATCGGTATACTGTGAAATTAGAGCATTATAAACGTCAGGCGAGTGCGAACTTAAAATCATTGCGTATTTTTTGGCAGTCGGTTTGTGCGGAGCATAAAAACGGGTTATTACACTTTGTAACTGTCCCGAAAAAGACCAATAATGAACGGCACTCGCAAAAACTATTACGTCTGCCGTATTTAAAGCAGGGTAGATGGACTGCATACCGTCTTTTTGTATACATTCACCGTTACCCTTATTGTGACAGTATTCACACGCAAGGCACGCGCCTATTTTCATATTGCCGACATCAAAAAGCGTTACGGTGTGACCTATACTTTCCGCACCTTTTTTAAATTCGTTTGCAAAGGCGGCGCTGTTTGAGTTTTTTCGCGGACTTCCGCTTAAAATTAAAATATTCACAAAAAACACCTCAAGAAAATTATACGGCATTTTTTTAAATATTACAACTTAAATTTATTGACAGTCGGATAAAAATAATGTATAATCAAAACACTTGATTTAATTTTCACTTATTACCTATTACTTCTTACTTATTACTTCAATTTCGGGGTGTAGCGCAGTTGGTAGCGCGCCAGTTTTGGGAACTGGATGTCGTCGGTTCGAACCCGGTCACC
>JAKSQL010000032.1 GCA_024404125.1 Clostridia bacterium | reverse complement strand
ATATGATGTGCTCGGGTTCTGAAATAAACCGTGTAGAAGAAATGTTTATAAAGCCAGGGACGGCATACGATATTGCAGATATAAACGTATTCGTAATACCTTCGGTGATAACAATAACAATTCGTTTGTTGGACGGTTTTGAACTTACTCAAACAAGACGTGTGCCGTCTAAAAAAGTCGGTAATAACTTTTGGCGTCTTGAAAGACTTAATGATATAAGTCATAAATGCCGTCAAAATGATGTTTCACTTGAAGAATTAAGCAGACTTATATCAGATTCAAATAAATCTGTACCGATAAATCGATTTTTGTTAGGCAGTGTTGTTGCGGCGGCAAGTTTTTGTGTGTTTTTCGGCGGAAATATTGTTGACGGCTCCATAGCGGCTATATTTGCGGCAATAGTATGCTTTTTCCAAAGAAAAATTGCAGTTATACTTTCAAACCGTATATTACTCAATTTTATATGTGCTTTAACATTAGGACTAATCGGCGGCGGGATATCATATTTATTGCCCTCACTTAACACCGATAAAGTGCTTATCGGAAATGTAATGTTATTGGTGCCCGGTATTGCAACTACTGTTTCTGTAAGGGACATATTTTTAGAGGATACGATTTCGGGAATATTGCGTTTGGTTGAAAGTTTGTTTTTAACCGGCGGTTTGGCACTCGGGTTTTGGGTTTCTTTTTTCGTTACGGGTGGTTGATTATGGAAAAAATAATCTCTTTAATTACGGCTTTTTCCGGTTCTTTTGGCTTTGCTCTTCTTTTTGGTCTTCGCGATAAATTGCTTTTACCTGCATCAATAGGCGGCTTGTTTTCGTGGGGTTCGTATCTTATTTTTGACGATATTTTCGGGAGTAACTACATATTTTTGTCTTGCTTTTTAGCAACCGTTATTGTGGCGCTCTATGTAAATATTATCGCTTATAAAATGAAAGCCCCGACAATACTCTTTTTAATGCCTGCGGTAGTACCGCTTATTCCGGGAAGCGATCTGTACTATACTTTTTTATATTTTTATAAAAAGCAGTCAGTAGATATGAAATTGCACGGAATTGCAATGCTTGAATTTGCATTTGCGATTGCTGCAGGTTTAAGTGTTGTGTGGGCAATAAAGGCAATAATAAAGAATAAAGCAAAACACGAAATATAATTGAATTTTTAAATATATACGCCAAATGCACATTTTCAGTTTATTTGTTCCTAACTGAATGTGCCCTTTGGCGTATATTTTTTATTGTATCGGAGTTATATGACCAAATACGTTAAAATCAAAGAAAAAAACTGTGGTTTTTCTTTGATTTCATTGTTTTGATGTTGACAAATATGGCTTTTTATGATAATATACAGTTGAATTGGTGTAAAAGTATTATTTTAGATACAAGGAGGTCTTTATTTATGACGTCGGTATACGTTGATGAAATTAAAAAGAGCCCGCGAATACCTGCACTTGTAGAGCATTTGTATGAAAAAATGCCCGAAATTGAAGCAGACCGCGCGTTGCTTTTAACGGAGTCATATAAACAAAGCGAGGGTATGCCTATTATCACAAGGCGCGCCTTGGCTTTTGAACATATACTTAAAAATATACCGATAACCATAAGACCTATGGAACTTATAGTCGGCAGTGCTACCAAATCGCCGAGAAGTTGTCAGGTTTTTCCCGAATACTCATATAAATGGTTGGAGTCGGAGTTTGATACGGTTTCAATAAGAAGTGCAGACCCGTTTTATATTTCCGAAGAAACCAAGGGAAAATTAAGAGAAGTATATAAGTATTGGGACGGTAAGACTACAAGCGACCTTGCCACAGAATATATGGATGAAGAAACAAAGACCGCTATGCGCCATAACATATTTACTCCCGGCAACTATTTTTATAACGGTGTAGGTCACGTTACCGTAAATTACGGTGAAGTGTTGGCGATAGGTTTTGAGGGCATTTCAAAGCGCGCACAGGCTCAACTCAAAAAAATAAAGATGGAAGACAAAGATTACGTTACCAAAAGATGTTTCTTAAATGCCGTAATCAAATCGCTTGAAGCGGCGTGTGTTTACGCCGAAAGATATGCACTCGAAGCGCTTGAACTTTCCAAAAAAGAGTCGGACCCGAAACGTAAACTGGAACTTGCTCTTATAGCAAGCAACTGTGCAAACGTTCCGCGCCACGGAGCGAAGTCTTTTTATGAGGCGTGTCAGTCATTTTGGTTTGTACAAATGCTTTTGCAAACCGAATCAAGCGGACATTCCATTTCCCCCGGAAGATTTGACCAATATATGTATCCTTATTTTAAAGCAGATTTGGAAGCCGGAAAGATAACGAGAGAATTTGCTCAGGAACTTATGGACTGTATTTGGGTTAAACTCAACGACTTGAACAAATGCCGCGATGCCGCCTCGGCACAGGGATTTGCAGGTTACAGTTTGTTCCAAAATTTAATTGCAGGCGGTCAGAACACCGAGGGACTTGATGCCACAAACGATGTTTCGTATATGTGCATAAGCGCATCGCTTCACGTAATGTTGCCGCAACCGTCTTTTTCGGTTAGAGTATGGAACGGAACACCTCATTCGTTTATGTTAAGAGCGGCAGAACTTACCCGCACGGGCATAGGATTACCTGCCTATTATAACGACGAGGTAATAATACCCGCTTTGGTAAGCAGAGGTCTTACTCTTGAAGATGCAAGAGATTACAACATAATCGGTTGTGTTGAGCCGCAAAAATCGGGTAAAACAGAAGGTTGGCACGATGCCGCATTCTTTAATATGTGCCGTCCGCTTGAATTCGTATTTTCAAACGGCGCGGAACTCGGAGAACAGGTAGGGGTAAAAACCGGTCACTTAAGCGAACTTGATACTTTTGAAAAATTTTATGATGCTTATAAAGCACAAATGAACTATTTTATATCGCTGCTTGTAAATGCCGATAACTGTATAGATGTTGCTCACGCCGAGCGTGCGCCGTTGCCGTTTCTTTCTTCGATGATAGAGGACTGTATAGGCAGAGGTATTTCGGTTCAGCAGGGCGGTGCCGTATACAACTTTACGGGTCCGCAGGGATTCGGTATCGCAAATATGGCGGATTCGCTTTACGCGATAAAAACACTCGTGTACGAGCAAGGCAAGTATACTCTTCAAGAGTTTGCCGATGCTATGAAGAATAACTACGGAGAGCCGATGTCCGATTTATTGGCAGAACAGTATACGGCTCAGGTAGTTATTAAAGCAAACGATACGGGCAAACATCTTACAAAAGAACAAATTGCCGCCGTTTATTCAGAGATAAAGGCAAATAAAGTATCAGAAGATAAAAAGCATTTTTATAAATCTTTGCGCGAGGATATAGATGCGCTGCCTAAGTTCGGCAACGATAATAAAGAAGTCGACTTATTTGCAAGAGATGTTGCTTATACATACACAAAACCGCTTCAAAACTATAAAAATCCGCGTGGCGGAATGTTTCAGGCGGGATTATATCCGGTTTCGGCTAACGTTCCGCTCGGTGCACAAACGGGCGCCACTCCGGACGGCAGACTTGCAGGTGCCCCTGTTGCAGACGGTGTTTCACCCGCGGCGGGCAGAGATATAAACGGTCCTACTGCCGCTTGTAACTCGGTAGCAAGACTTGACCACTTTATTGCATCAAACGGTACTTTGTTTAATATGAAATTTCATCCGAGCGCATTAAAAGGACAAAGCGGCCTTGAAAGTTTTGTAACCCTTATTTTAGGATATTTTGAGCAAAAAGGTATGCATATGCAGTTTAACGTTGTAAGCAGAGAGACTTTACTTGAAGCACAAAAATATCCTGAGAAGTATAAATCGCTTGTTGTAAGAGTTGCGGGATACAGTGCTCTGTTTACCACACTTTCGAGGTCATTACAGGACGATATAATAAACCGTACCGAACAGGGTGGATTTTAATTTATGAACGAGTATTTAGGTAAGACCGGAAGAATATTTGATATTCAGCGCTTTTCGGTACACGACGGTCCCGGAGTACGGACAATAGTGTTTTTAAAAGGCTGTGTGTTAAGGAGTAAATGGTGTTGCAACCCTGAATCTCAACGTTACGAAATTGAAGAAATGGAACAGGCGGGAAAGACTAAAACCGTAGGCAGAGATGTAAGTGTAAGAGAGGTTATGCAAGAGGTTTTAAAAGACCGTTCATACTATCGCCGCTCAGGCGGCGGACTTACCCTTTCGGGTGGCGAAACACTTTGTCAACCTGAGTTTGCGCAGGCACTTTTAAGAGCGGCAAAAGACGAGGGTATTACAACTGCGATAGAATCCACTGCGTGTGCGCCGATTGATACAATTCGTAAGTTGTTGCCTTTTTTGGATGTATATCTTATGGATATAAAACACATAAACCCCGAAAAGCACAAAATGTTTACCGGCAAAGATAATGCGCTTATTTTAGAGAATGCCGCAATACTTGCAAAAGAAGCAAAGCGGCTTATAATAAGGGTACCGGTAATACCAACATTTAACGATAGCGCAGAGGATATAGAGGACATATCAAAATTTGTAAGCACGATAATGGCGGGAGGTGAAATACACCTTTTGCCGTACCACAGACTCGGCTTGGATAAATATAAAGGTTTAGGCAGGAAATACGAACTTGAAAATATTCTTCCGCCTGATGACGGACATATGAAAGAGTTGCTCGAAATAACCTTAAAATACGGACTTAAAGGGCAGATAGGAGGTTGATTATGGCTGACGGTATTTATAATAACCCGCTTGATAACAGCGGTAAAACAAGAATAATTCAGGAATTGGTACCGGGCAAGCAGGTCACTTTGGCTCATGTAATAGCAAATCCCGACGGTGACTTGTATACAAAGTTAGGTCTTGACCCTGCAGGTGACTATAACACCTCAGCAATAGGCATAATCACTATGACACCCTCCGAAACTGCCATTATAGCAGGGGATATAGCAACAAAGTCATCCGGCGCGAAACTCGGTTTTGTTGATAGGTTCAGCGGTACGCTTATAGTAACGGGAAGCGTTTCACAGGTAAACGAAGCGGTAAAGGCAGTTACGGATTACATAAGAGAGGTATTGGGATATACGGTTTGTCCCATTACAAAAACCTGATGAACAAGGTAATACTTATAGGCCGTTCGGGTTGCGGAAAGACCACGCTTTCGCAGGTCTTAAAAGGTGAAAGCACAAAGTATTATAAAACTCAATCGGTCCACCGTGACGGCTTTTTGATAGACACTCCCGGAGAGTACGTTGAAAGCAGAAATTTCGGCGGCGCGTTGGCGGTATATACCTACGAAAGCGACATTGTGGGATTGCTGATATCCGCAAACGAACCATATTCGCTTTACAGTCCCTGCATAACCTCAATGGCAAACAGACCGATTATAGGTATTGTAACGGGAATAGATAAAAGGGATGCAAATGTAAACCGTGCGGAAAATTGGCTTAAACTTGCGGGTTGCAAAAAGATATTCAAAGTAAGTTCCGTTACAGGTGAGGGAATTGAGGAACTTAAAACTTTTTTAAACGGTTTTGACACTAAAAGGTATTACAACACCGGAAAATTTTGAAATTTGATAAATTACGAGCAAAAAATATCAAACCAAAACAAAATCAAAGAAAAATCCAATAAAAAACAAAGATTTTTGCGATAATTATGTTGACTTTTGTTGGTTTTTGTAGTATATTTATTATGTAATAGGTTACTAAATACTATTTATAAAGGAGTAATTAAAAATGGCATCAGAGTATGAAATCAAAAAACAAATTTGCGAGATCGGTAAGCGTATCTACAATCAGGGTATGGTTGCCGCTAATGACGGAAACATCTCGGTCAAACTTAACGACCACGAATTTCTTTGCACCCCTACCGGTGTAAGTAAGGGCTTTATGACACCTGAATATATTTGTAAAGTTGATGAGAACGGCCAGGTTATTCAGGCAAACCCCGGCTTTAAGCCATCGTCTGAAATAAAGATGCATATGAGAGTTTACAAGAACCGTCCCGACGTTAACTCGGTAGTTCACGCTCATCCTAAATATGCAACCGGCTTTGCTATCGCGGGCATTCCGCTTACTCAGCCGATTATGCCTGAAGCGGTAATCGCACTCGGTTGCGTTCCGATAGCACCTTACGGTACACCTTCAACCGAAGAAATCCCCGATGCGGTTGAAAAGTATTTGCAGTCTTTTGACGCGGTACTTCTTGAAAATCACGGTGCACTCACTTTCTCTGACAGTTTGCTTAATGCATATCACAAAATGGAGTCTGTTGAATTTTATGCGCATTTGCTTTTCATATCAAATCAGTTAGGCGGACCGAAAGAACTTTCAAGATCTCAGGTTGAAAGACTTTATGAAATTCGCAGACAGTTCGGTCTTAAAGGTAAGCATCCGGCAGACCTTTGCCCCAACAATAAAGAAGGCAAGCCGAGTTGTCATAATTGCGGTGCCAACTGTTCGGGTAATTGTGCCGCAAAGGGCGTTTCCGATGTTGCTACAGATGAATTGGTAGCACAGATAACCAAAAAAGTAATGGAGCAACTCGGTAAGTAATTCTTTAGGAGTAAGTTTATGACCGAAAAGGAAATAAATGCAATAGTAAACGCCGTTGCAAATGAAATTTCTTTTAACAGTAATATTACACTTGAATGTGCAAACAAACTTATTGATGCGGTAAAACAAAAAGCAGGCGAGATGGGTTTGGCGGTTGTTGTTGCGGTTTCAAATGCAGCAGGCAATCCGGTAGCGGTTCAGTGTATGGACGGTGCATACATTGCAAGTTACGATATTGCCTTTAACAAGGCATATACCGTTGTTTCATTAAAAATGTCAACCAAAGAGCTGAGCAAACTTTCAACACCGGGTGATTCGCTTTACGGAATACAGTTCACCAACAACGGCCGACTCGTTATTTTCGGCGGCGGAGTACCGCTTTACGATAAGTTCGGCAAAATAGTCGGCGGTCTTGGAGTAAGCGGCGGAAGCGAAGAGCAGGACACCGCGCTTGCGGACTTTGGCGGACAGTACTATAAAGAACGTTTACAATAAGAATTTTGAAAGGAAGAAAACCTATGAATTCTGCTGAAATAGAACAAATAGTAAAGCAGGTCATCGGAGAAATGCAGGGTACGGCACCTAAAAAGACTTCGGGCGAATATCCCAAAACCGCCCGGGTAGCGATGCTGACTTCCGTTGAGCATTTTGATGTTAAAGAATTTCCCGTTCCTCCTCTTGGTGACGGCGATATATTAGTTAAGGTAGAGGGGTGCGGAGTTTGCGGCACTGATGCTCACGAATTCAAGCGCGACCCGTTCGGCCTTATCCCCGTTGCACTCGGTCACGAGGGTACGGGCGAAATCGTTGCAATGGGTAAGAATGTAAAGAAAGACAGTGCAGGCAAACCGCTTAATATCGGCGACAAGGTTGTTACCTGTATGATATTCAAGGATAACCCCGATATCACTATGTACGACCTTAATAAGCAAAACGTAGGCGGTGCCGATGTTTACGGACTTTTACCCGATGATGATATCCATCTGAACGGTTGGTTCTCGGATTATATTATAGTAAGAAGCGGATCCACAATATTCAACGTAAGTGATCTTGATTTAGACTCGCGTATTCTTATCGAGCCGTCTGCAGTTCTCATTCATGCGGTTGAACGTGCCAAAACCACCGGAATACTTCGCTTTAACAGCCGCGTAGTAGTTCAGGGTTGCGGTCCTATCGGCCTTCTTTGTATCGCAGTTTTGCGTACAATGGGTATTGAGAACATAGTTGCGGTTGACGGTGAGGATAAGCGCCTTGCTTTTGCTAAAGAAATGGGCGCGGAGAAATCCGTTAACTTTAAAAACTATAAGGGTATTGAAAATCTCGCTAAGGGTGTTGAAGAGGCATTTGGCGGTTATCCGGCGGACTTTGCTTTCCAATGCACCGGCTCACCCGTTGCCCACGCAAATATTTATAAATTTATCCGTAACGGCGGCGGCCTTTGTGAACTCGGCTTTTTCATCAACGGCGGTGATGCTACTATAAATCCGCACTTTGATATATGTGCAAAAGAAATCACAACGGTCGGCTCTTGGGTTTATACACTTCGCGATTATGCCACCACGTTTGATTTCCTTAAACGTGCAAAGGCAATAGGACTTCCGGTCGAGAAACTTATTACTCACCGTTTCCCGCTTAATGAAATAAATGAAGCGTTGAAAACAAATCTTTCGATGCAGGGCTTGAAAATTGCCATCGTAAACGAATAAGGTGATTAAATGGGCAAATCAGTAGGAATTATCGAGGTTTACGGACTCGTGGCGGCTTTTGTCGCGTGTGATGCGGGCTGTAAAGCGGCAAACGTGGTTGTTGAAAACTTTGATAAGAATAAACCCGGAAATCCGGACAGTCTGCCGGTTCCGCTAATCGTTGCGGTAAAGTTCCGCGGAAACGTATCAGACGTAACCGCTGCGGTAGAAGCCGCCAAGGAAGCGGCAAATCGCGTTTCGGGTGTTGTGTGCAAACACATTATTCGAAACGTTGAAGAAGATACTGAAAAAATGTTAAAACTTAATGCATTTGATAAAAAATAAAGAAATAAATTTTGGAGGAAAATAAAATGGCACTTGAAGCACTTGGAATGGTAGAAACCAGAGGACTTGTAGCGGCAATTGAAGCGGCTGATGCAATGGTAAAAGCAGCAAACGTACAACTTATCGGTACCGAAAAAATCGGATCGGGACTTGTAAGTGTTATGGTAAGAGGTGACGTTGGCGCGGTTAAGGCGGCAACCGAATCCGGCTCTAATGCAGCATCTAAACTCGGTGAACTCGTAGCTGTACACGTAATTCCGAGACCTCATTCGGATGTTGAAAAGATTTTACCGAAACTCTGATTCCAAGGGAGTAGTTATAAATGAAGTCTTTAGGACTTCTAGAGGTGCAGAGCACTACCGCAGCGATCGACTGTCTTGACCTTATGTGTAAGGCGGCAGATGTGGATTTTGTTACGTGGGAAAGAAAGTTGGGCGGCAGACTTGTAACCGTTATAGTTGAAGGTCAGGTTTCCGCAGTTACTGCCGCAGTTGAAGCGGCCGTAGCACGTTCAATTATAAAACCCGCATCTTATGCAGTAATTGCAAGCCCCCACAGTGAAACCGAACGCATGGTACGGCTCAGCGCATCACGTATTGCTAAAAAACTTGCAGAGGAAGATAAAAAGTATCTGCAGGAAGTATAGAATTTTTTCAGAAAGGCGGTTTAATGATGGACGAATTAAAACCCAATGTAAATAAAGCGCTTGAAAAGAAATTAAGTGCATCCGCGAATGAAAATGTTGCTCCAAAAGAAGTTGCTGTTGTTAATGAAGAAAAGAAAACAAACAGTGAAGCTCTCGGAATGGTAGAAACAAGGGGACTTGTAGCGGCAATTGAAGCGGCAGATGCTATGGTAAAGGCGGCAAATGTACAACTTATCGGCACCGAGAAAATCGGCTCGGGACTCGTAAGCGTTATGGTAA
>JAKSQL010000031.1 GCA_024404125.1 Clostridia bacterium | reverse complement strand
TCTTTAAGGAATGAAGTTATATCCTTAAAATCACGGTAAACCGAGGCAAATCTTATGTATGCAACCTCGTCTATACCGCGCAGCTTTTCCATAACGAGTTCACCGATTTTGTCGCTCGGCACCTCTCTGTCAAGAGAGTTTTGTATTTGCAGTTCAATATCGTCAATAGCCATTTCAACCGTTTCGGTGGAAACGGGACGCTTTTCACAAGCCCTCATAATACCGTTAAAGAGTTTTTCTCTGTCGAACGGCTGACGCGATTTATCCTTTTTAATTACCATAATCGGCAGACTTTCAATCATTTCATAGGTCGTAAAACGCTTTTCGCATTTTAAACATTCGCGACGGCGTCTTATTCTTTCACCCTCGTCTGTAGGGCGCGAATCTATAACCTTGCTTTCCTCAAAACCGCAAAAAGGACATTTCATACAAATACCACCTTTAAACATAATTATTATAAATTATAACACAGTATCTTTTAAATTACAAGAAAAATAGTGTTTTTTTAAATAATTGTTGTTATTATCACACTAAATGTGGTATACTTATACAAATGTAAAGTTTTTATGCACGGAGGGATTTACAGTTGTCTTATACCGTAAACAGTTTGGCAAGCGGGGTAGACGGGTATTTTATCGAGAATTCCCGATTCAACACTACGCTTATTTCGTTTAATTTTTATCTGCCGTTAAATCGCGATACGGTGGCGCAAAATGCACTTTTGCCGTTTGTTCTCACCACCTGTTCAAAGGATTATCCCGAATTTTCCGATTTGAATTTCAAACTTAGTAAACTCTACGGCGCGGAACTTATCGCCGTAAGTGAAAAGGTGGGCGATTTTCAACTGCTCAAAATAGGAATATCGGTGATTTCGGATAAGTATACACTCGATAATGAGGAACTTACATCGCAGGCAATAGAACTGCTTTTAGGGCTAATCTTTAAGCCGGCAGTCGAAAGCGGCGAGTTTAAAGCAAACGATGTAGAACGCGAAAAGCGCAAAGCAATAGAACATATTTTAGGTGAACTCGCGGAGAAGCGTACCTATGCCAAAGGCAGACTTATCGAGGAAATGTATAAAAACGATCCGTACGGTACTTCAAAGTGCGGAACGGTGGAAGCGGTAGAGAAAATAGACGGTAAAGCCCTTTACGACACATGGGAAAATATGCTTAAAACTGCATACGTAAGGGTGAACGTCATTTCAAGTGAACTGCCCGCCGGACTTTTTGATAAGGTGAGCAACACTTTCCTTAAAATTGACCGTAAGGATGTTACCGATTTTACCCGTACCGTTCCCACAAAGGTTTCTCTTAAGGTTAATCGGATAGACGAAGAAATGAACGTATCACAGGGTAAACTCGTTATGGGCTTTTCAAGCAAACTTTCGGGCTCTGATAAAGACTGTGCGGCGCTTACCGTTATGGCGGACATTTTAGGCGGAGGTCCCTATTCAAAACTCTTTTTAAACGTCCGTGAAAAGCAAAGGCTTTGTTATTACTGCGCGGTAAGGGCGGTAAAGGTAATGGGACTTCTTACGGTAGACAGCGGTGTATGCAAAGAAAATATGGAAAAGACCGAGCAGGCAATTTCAGAACAGTTAAAAGCAATGCAAAACGGTGAGATAAGCGACCTTGAATTTAACTCTTCAATGAAAGCAATACTCGATTCGTTTAAGACCTATAACGATTCACAAAACCTGCTTGATACCTGGTATTCGATTAAAATTGCGGATAAAAAGCCGATAACTCCCGAAGAACTTTCGGATATTATATCCAAGGTTAAAAAAGAGGATATAACCGATGCCGCAAGAGGTATTAAACTTCATACCGTTTATCGACTTATTCCCGAGCAAAAGGAGGCGCTTTAAATGACAAGACAGTATTTTGAAGGTCCTTTAGGAGAAGGATATTTAAAGGCAACTCACGAATCGGGACTCGAAATTTACATTATGGAAAAGCCCGAGTTTTCGTCATCTTATGCGCTTTTCGGTACAAAGTACGGTTCGATTGATACGGTATTCGGCATAAAGGGTAAAGAAAAGGTTACCGTACCCGAGGGTATAGCGCACTTCCTTGAACACAAACTTTTTGAAAGCGAGGAGGGGGACGCTTTTTCCCGCTTTGCCGAAACGGGTGCTTCGGCTAATGCCTTTACCTCGTTTGACCGCACCTGCTATTTGTTTTCGTGCTCTGACCGTTTTTATGAAAATCTCGAGATTTTGCTTGATTTTGTTCAGTCACCCTATTTTACCGAGCAGACTGTTCAAAAAGAGCAGGGCATAATAGGTCAGGAGATAAGAATGTATGACGATAGCCCCGGTTGGCGCGTAATGTTCAATATGCTGTCAAGTATGTATAAAGAGCACCCCGTAAGAATTGAAATTGCCGGCACCGAGGAGTCTATTGCGAAGATAGATGCGCAATTACTGTATAAGTGCTATGAAACATTTTATAATCCGTCCAATATGTATATTTGCATAGCGGGCAACATTGATACGGATAAGACCTTAAAACTAATCGAGAATGCTTTAAAACCGAGTGTGCCGATAGAGATAGAGAGATACGATTTCAACGATAACGAAAAGGTTTTAAAGCAGTACACCGAACAAACTTTCCCCGTATCCATACCGATATTTACACTTGGCTTTAAACGGAATATAACTTCGGGTGAGGTGCCGCTTAAAGAAAAGGTATGTATGTCGCTTTTGCTTGAAATTATATGCGGTGAAAGTTCTCCGCTGTATGCTTCTCTTGTTAAGGAAGGACTTATAAACGATGAGTTTTCAAGTGAATACTTTACGGGTCGCGGATTTGCGGCTGCTATTTTTGAGGGCGAGTCAACAAATCCCAAAAAGGTAGCAAGCAAGATAAAATCAAGAATAGCGGAACTTATAAACGAGGGTATTGATAAAAAACTGTTTTCGGCGGTAAAGTGCGAGATGTACGGCGATGCCGTAAGGCGATATAATACCGTAGAGGGCAGTGCCATGCAACTTGTAGACGGCGCCGTAAGCGGTTACGATATCTACGATGAAATAAAGATATTAAAAAATGTTACCGCCGATGAGATTTGCCGTTATCTTAACTATTTTGACTGCAATAATACAGTATTATCCGTAATAAAACCCGAGGAGGAACAGTAATGAACGCATATAACGTTACTATTTTCGGAATACACCTTAGATTAAATCCGATTGCATTTACCCTGCCGATAGGCAAAAACGGTTGGGATATTTATTGGTACGGCATAATAATCGCGGTCGGCTTTTTGCTTGCGGTTATTTATGCCTACAAAGCCGCAAAGCGATACGATGTAAACATTGACCGTATGCTTGACGTAATACTTGTCACTACCCCTCTTGCAATACTTTGCGCGAGAACTTACTATGTTTTGTTCGACCCTAACGGCTCGGTGTCAGGCATTAAAGAGTTTTTCGGTTTCGGTACGAGTTCGGGATTTGCGGGAATAGCGATTTACGGCGGAGTGATAGGCGCTCTTGCTTTCGGTACCGCAATGTGTTACATAAGAAAAGTAAGCGTACTTGATATGTACGATATTGCCGCGGTCGGCTTTTTGCTCGCGCAGGGAATAGGCAGATGGGGCAATTTTATAAATCAGGAAGCATACGGCTCTCTTACCGGCAGCAGTTTTTGGGGTATGACGAGTGAACGCACCGTTTACGAAATGGGCGAGGGACTCGTTCACCCGTGCTTCTTATATGAGTCCGTTTGGTGCATAGCGGGATTCTTTATTTTAAATCACTTCTCCAAAAACCGTAAATTCAAAGGCGAAATTGCTCTGCTTTACGGAGTATGGTACGGATTTGGCAGAGGTATAATAGAGTGCCTTAGAACCGATAGTCTTATGATAGGCAGAATAAAGGTTTCGGTGCTTGTATCGGGAATTTTCTTTGTTGCTTGCGCTGTTACGCTTGTGATAATTTTAAACAGATTAAAATCGGAAAACAAAGGCGAGTACGATAAAATGTTCGATACCGATAATAAGGAGGAAGAGCAAAGTGACGCTGATTGACGGTAAAGCCGTATCGACTCTTGTTAAAGGACGTGTGGCAGATGAAATCAAAGAGAAAAATTTAAGTGTAGGTCTTGCGGTAATACTCGTGGGTGAAAATCCCGCCTCGAAAATTTACGTTGCCAATAAGAAAAAGGCGTGCGAGGCAATAGGCATAAATTCCTACGAATACATACTGCCAGAAGATACTACCGAGCAAGAGTTGCTTGCTTTGGTTGAAACCTTAAATAACGACAGTAAGGTAAACGGCATACTTTGTCAGTTACCGTTACCAAAGCATCTTGACGAAAAAACTGTTATAAACGCAATTTCACCCGAAAAAGATGTTGATGCGTTTCACCCCGTTAACGTAGGTAAAATTATGATAGGCGATTACGATTTCCTGCCCTGCACACCTGCGGGTATAATGGAAATGTTAAAGCACTATAATATTGACGTTACGGGCAAAAGATGCGTAGTTATAGGCAGGTCTAATATAGTGGGTAAACCTATGGCTATGTTGCTTCTTCATTCTAACGGTACGGTTACGGTGTGCCATTCAAAGACCGAAAATTTAGCCGATATAACAAGAAATGCGGATATACTTGTAGCCGCGGTAGGTAAGGCAAAATTCGTTACAGAAGATATGGTTAAAGACGGTGCCGTGGTAATAGACGTAGGTATGAACCGTATTGACGGTAAACTTTGCGGTGACGTTGATTTTGAAAGTGTCAGCAAAAAGGCATCGTTTATAACCCCCGTACCAGGAGGCGTAGGGCCTATGACCATAGCAATGCTTATGAAAAACACCCTTACCGCCGCCAAAAAACAAAATAAGGTTGAGTGAAAAGTTTGAAAAGGAAAGCAACGTTATTTATATTCGCGCTTATCTTTATGCTTTTGATTCCGTTTACGGTTTCGGCAAAAGAAAAAGAGTATGAAATTTCGTTCCCCGCGGGATTTACCGTTGCCTATTCGCCGGACGGTATGAAAGATGCCGCGAAAATTTTAGGTATTGATTACAAAGATGCAAAAGATTTTTTTGAGAAAGAAAATCTTATGTTCTTTGCACTTGATAAAAGCGGAGTGCAGGCGCGTCTTTGCTCGTACGAAAGTGAATTTTCAAAAACGGCGGTAGATATATCGTCTTTAAAAGATACCCAAATTTTAAGCATAGCGGATAAACTTACCGATGCGAAAAACTGTGAAACGGTAAAGAAAAACGGAGTAAAGTATATCGTTATCACCGAAACGCTTAAGGATAGCGGCGGCAACTATGTTTCAACCCAATACATAACGGTTAAAAACAGTAAAATATATCAACTTTCGTTTTACAGTCAGGGCGAAAGCAAAAGTCTGCTCGCAGAAGATATTTTCGATACTTTTGTGATTTTATCCACCGAAAGAAAAAACAGTAATTTTATATTTATCGGTATTGCCGCACTTATGGCGGTCTTTGCCGCAATTATCGTAATTATGGTTTTTAAAATAATACGTTCAATTAAAATCAAGGAAAAATAAAAAATATCTTGCAATTTTAAATTTTATGTGATATTATATGTGTTACTGTGATAAATGATTCAGGAGGTGTCAATATGCCTAATATTAAATCTGCAAAGAAACGCGTTAAGGTAAGCACCGCAAACGCAGAGCGTAACAAGGCCTGCCGTTCGGATTTGCGTACCGCTATCAAAAAGGCCGACGTTGCGATAGACGCTAAGGCGCCTGAAGCTGCGGATACCGTAAAGGTTGCGGTTACAAAGATAGATAAAGCCGTAAATAAGGGTATTCTCCATAAGAATAATGCGGCAAGAAAGAAATCCGCTCTTATGAATAAACTTAACTCAAACAAGTAATTTGTTACTGTTATTTTTTGCAAAGAATAATAAGCGCCGCATAGCAAAAGCCGTGTGGCGCACTTTCTTACAAAACCTTATGTTATAAAAAAGGATATACTTTTTTAACACTTTATGGGTTACATTATCGGTGAGGTGAATGTTAGTATGCAGGAAAAACTTGTTATCAGACCGAAAAACGTAAAAGGTGAGGACGGTTATAAAACCTTTTCAATAAGAATAAAAAACGGTACCGTTAATTCACTTGATGAACTTGCAAAGCGCACCGGCAGGTCAAGGAATGAGCTTATCAACGTATTACTTGACTTTTCGATTAAAAACTGTGTAGTTAAATAAATCAAACCCGCAGAGAGCATAATTACTCTCTGCGGGTTTTTCTTGCTTTTATAACGTATATGAATTAAAATATTTAAGGGTTGCAACATTTTGCGGGAACATATCCGTCATCAATAAGTTTTTGGCGGTCACTTACAATAACAAGATTGTTTTCGTTTATGGTTTTCGCATACCTGCAATCGGACGTGTGAAACTTGCGGCTTGAAGAGTTCGCGTAATAAACCCCGCTTACCGTCTTTTCGGCACTGCTGTTATCCAAAACCGTGCTTTCGGTCTTATATCCGTTAACATTACCGTTATCATTATCGGGAATAATAATCGAAACGTCCTTTTCGGGTTTGTTTACGTTTTGAGCGGTAACACCGCAACTGCAAAATAAGGCGGAACACATCAAAAGCATTATCGCTATCGCAATTCTTTTCATAACAAAATCCTTTAAATTTTATATTTGTATTTTACCATAAAATTCGTCTGATTACAAGAGGTGATAAAATGAATCCTTATGCAGACCAAAACAAACTCTCAAAACTTAAAAAGAAAGCAAACCTTTTACCGCTTGAAGCGGGGGTTTATATAATGAAAAACAGTTCGGGAGATATAATATACATCGGTAAGGCAAAGGCGCTTAAAAACCGCGTCACACAGTATTTCGGGGCGGGGAATCAGCATGCAGAAAAGGTGCGTCAGATGGTGGCAAACGTAGACGATTTTGAGTATATTATCTGCGACAGTGAATTTGAGGCGCTTATGCTTGAAAACTCGCTTATAAAGCAGCATCAGCCGAAATACAACATACTTCTTAAGGACGATAAGGGTTATCATTATATTAAAATCACCGATGAAAAGTGGAAAAAAATCACTACCGCGAATACCGTTACCGATAAGGGTGAGTATATAGGACCTTATTATTCTTCCTACGTTGTAAAGGATACCGTAGAGCAGGTGCGCAAAATTTTCAAACTGCCCGATTGCAACCGCAGTTTTGATAAACCAACAAAACCCTGTCTTAACTATCATATAGGACTTTGCGATGCACCGTGTAAAGCAAACATACCTTACAGCGACTATATTGATACCGTCTTAAGCGCAAAAGACTTTATAGTAAAGGGTAACAACACCGATACCGTAGAGATGCTTAATAAAAAAATGCAGACCGCTTCCGATAATCTTGACTTTGAATATGCCGCAAAACTGCGCGACAGAATAAACGCGATTAAAAAACTTTCCGATAAGCAAAAGGTGGTTATGTGTACCTATGCTTCGCAGGACGTATTTGCAAGCGCATTTATGGGAGAAAGCGCATGTGTAAGTGTTTTTGTATTCAGGCATAAAATGTTAGTTGATAAAAAGCATTTTTTTGTTGACGGCATATCCGACCGTAAAGCACTTTACGGCGAGTTTTTACAACAGTATTATTATGAGAAGCAGGATATTCCGCCGAGGATTTTGCTTGACGGCGAAACTGAAAACAAAGAACTTATCGAGCGGTTTTTAAGTGAAAAATCAAAAAGAGCGGTTAAAATTTTACTGCCTAAATTGGGCGAGCAGAAAAAAACAGTTGAAATGTGCCGTAACAATGCATCGGATAATCTTGCTCAAAAGCAAAAGCATACGGGCAAAGATACCGCGGCGCTTAACGAACTTGCGGTGCTTTTGGGTCTTAATACCGTACCGCGTTATATCGAAGCATACGATATTTCAAATACCGCAGGTGAAGAAAACGTAGCCGCAAGAATTGTTTTTAAGGACGGTAAGCCCTATAAATCCGATTACAGAAAGTTTATGATAAAGACTTTTTCAGGTCAGGACGATTACCGCTCCATGGCGGAGGTGCTTGACCGCCGATTTACAGAATACGAAAAGGGTGAAGACAGCGGATTTTCAACCCTGCCCGACCTTATTTTGCTTGATGGCGGCATAGGTCAGATAAACGCCGTAAAACCGATACTCAAAAATCATAAAATAGACGTTGCGCTTTACGGTATGGTAAAGGACTCAAAACACCGTACCCGCGCGATAGCGGACAGCGGCGGCAATATTTCAATAAAGGCAAACCGCAGGGCATATACACTTATTACCGAAATTCAGGACGAGGTGCACCGCTTTGCCATAACCTACCACCGCAGTCGCAGAACTAAAAAAATGCTTAACTGCGAACTTACCGATATAGAGGGCGTGGGTAATGCCACCGCGGCGGCGCTTCTTAAACATTTTAAGAGTATGAAAGCGATAAAAAATGCAAACGTAACGGAACTTTCTTCGGTAAAGGGCGTAAACAAAAAAGCGGCGCAAAACGTATACTCATACTATCATTAAATAATGATTGCCAAATTTATCATAATTTGGTATAATACACCTTGAAAGGCAGAGGAAAAAATATGGCTTTATTTCAAACACAGTTACCAAACGAAAACGATTTAACGGCGATAATGCATACAAATATGGGCGATATAAAGATAAAACTCTTTAAAGACTATGCAAAAAAAGCAGTTGAAAATTTTGTCACCCATTCAAAAAACGGCTACTATAACGGTCTTATATTCCATAGGGTAATAAACGACTTTATGATACAAGGCGGTGACCCTACGGGTACAGGTTGCGGCGGCGAGAGTATATGGGGAGAAAATTTTGAGGACGAATTCTTTGCAGAACTCCATAATCTCCGCGGAGCTTTATGTATGGCAAATGCAGGACCTAATACCAACGGCAGTCAGTTTTTTATTGTTCAGGCAAAAGAAGTGCCGCAGAATATGTTAGAGCAAATGCGCTCCATGCCTGACAGTTTTCCGGAGGACACCGTAAAGGCATACGAAAGTATGGGCGGTACACCGTGGCTTGATTTCCGTCACACCGTGTTCGGTCAGGTGTATGAGGGTATGGACACGGTCGACAGTATTGCAAACGTAAAAGTAGGCGCTGCCGATAAACCCGTAAACGACGTTATAATAAACAGTATTGAAATTATAGGTTAAGAGAGGTCTTTTATATGAAAGGTATTATTCTTGCAGGCGGAAGCGGAACACGTCTTTATCCGCTTACTATGGTAACCTCAAAGCAGTTACTTCCGGTTTACGATAAACCGATGATATATTATCCGCTTTCAATGCTTATGCTTGCGGGTATAAGGGATATTCTTATCATATCCACTCCTACCGATTTGTCGAATTTTGAGCGCCTTTTGGGTGACGGCTCTAATTTCGGTATAAATCTTTCTTATGCAGTTCAGCCGTCGCCGGACGGTCTTGCTCAAGCATTTCTAATCGGCGAGGAGTTTATTAACGGTGATAGTTGTGCTATGGTACTCGGTGATAATATTTTCTACGGCGCGGGAC
>JAKSQL010000030.1 GCA_024404125.1 Clostridia bacterium | reverse complement strand
CTTAACGAGGGCTTTGCGGCAGCGAAAGGTGAATATATTGCCATTTTGGATGATGACGATATTGTTTTTGATAATTGGGTGGCTGAGTTTAAAGCCCTTTACAATAAAGCACCCGGTAAAATTTTGCATACCTATGCCATTTATCAGGATTGGGAAACGGTAGATGGGGATATTCCGCGCGCTGCTCATTCTCCGGATAAGACGTATTGTAAAGATTTTAAATTGCTTAACGAACTTAACATTAATGTATGCCCGCCGGTATGTCTTGCATTTCCCGCGTTTGCATTTCACGATCTTAAAATCAAGTTTGACGAATCTTTAACAACAAACGAGGATTGGGATTATCTGATGAGGGTTGCTTTTGTTACCGGTGTTATTAACGGCCCTGTTGCGACCTGCATCTATCGTAATTGGGTAAATGCGGAAAATTCAAAAACACTTCATTGTCAAAAGGAATGGGATAAAAACTACGATAAAATCGTCAATAAGTTTTATTCGGCTCCAATTGCTCTTGACGGTGATACGATAAGACAGTATATCGCCGCGTTCGGAAGTAAACATATGCTTTTGGGTGACTGTTTACACACAGCCAAAATGTATTATGATTGCGGTAACGGTTTCAACGAAAGCGATTATAAAACACCTGTAACCGAGCAAAATTATGAGCATTTGAAATTTGACCTTACCGATACAAAAGAAATAACCGCAATTCGTCTTGACCCCGGTGAGTTTGGCGCGGTAATGGTTGAACATTTAAAAATATATGCGATAGCAGAAGATAATACCGAAATCACTTTTGATAATAAACAAATTATTACAAACGGCTATTGGTGTGACGGTAAACTTGTATTTTTAAAAGCCGACCCTCAAATAATAATAAAACTAAACGGTGCCGTTAAAATTAATACCGTATTTGCGGAATTTGATTTTTATGATAACGTACCTGATAACTTGGTGGATAAACTTGTATTTTCACCGCGTAAGTTTATCGGTAAGTGTCTGCGAAAAGCAAAAAATTTGATTAAACGTCTCTTAAGGGTGGTAAAATGAATTTTTTAAAAAGCATAAAAACTAATTATTTTACGCCCGTTGAGAATGGTGGAAGCAGAGTAAATAACTTTAATGTAATTCGTTTTGTTGCCGCAATTATGGTAATATATGGTCATATGTCCGCCATTATGGGTGTTACTGTTTTTTCACTTTATGGTCAAGCGGTTTCTACCGTTGCAGTAAAAATTCTTATGATAATAAGCGGCTTTCTCATTACAAAAAGTTATCTCAGTGACCAAAACTATTTCAGATTTATGATAAAGCGCTGCTTTAGAATTTTCCCCGCACTTATTGCCATAACCGTTTTAACGGTGATATGCGGCGCATTTGCTACCTGCCTTACATTCAAAGAGTATCTCGCTGACCCGTATACTCGGATGTATTTCAGAAACATAATTTTTTATCCTGTTTATAATTTACCCGGTGTATTCGGTGATTTTCCGCTTAACGGTACGGTAAACGGCTCGCTTTGGACCTTGCCGGTAGAGTTTGCTATGTACCTTATACTGCCGTTAATAATTTCTGCTTTTAACAAACTTAAATGTTTAAAATCCGGAATATTTTTCACTGCGCTCATTACTCTTGCGGTTGACATTATAAGGATTGTTGTAAATCCGAATTCAAGGGTTGTATTTTACGGTACAAACTGGGCAGATGCCATATCCATAATTCCGTTTTTCTTTATCGGTTGTTTGTGGTCATTTCCCGAAATCAATAAATACTTGAATCTGCAACTCGGCGCTTTTGCCTTTTTCTGCGGAACTCTTATATCCTTGAGTTATGCAAAATCGGAACTGCTTTTAGCATTAGTTTTGCCGTATTTTGTCCTTTCATTTTCACTTTCCGAAAAGCCGTTTTTCGGCAACTGGTTTTCTAAGTGTGACTTTTCTTACGGTATGTATCTTTACGGTTTTCCGGTACAGCAGGTGCTTTATCATTTTATATCAAAACGTTTTGAACCGTCGCTTAATCTTATGACACTTGTTTGCGTTATCGTTGCATTTTTTTGCGCCATTTTGTCGTGGTATATCATTGAAAAACCCGCACAAAATTTAGGCAAAAAGATACTCAAAAAAATTAAATCATAGTTACGTTTTTAAAAGAGAGAAGTAAATTGGGCGCGCCCATTTCCTTCTCTCTTTTTTGCAACAAATTTATTTATATATTTTTACATATTTCCTATTTACAAAACCCTTTTAAAGTGTTATGATATATTAGTATGAAACTGTCAAGTGGCAGTCATCAATAAATTATTTTATGGGAGGAATTTTTCCAATGTCCAGAAAATTCAAGACGATGGACGGTAACAATGCCGCGGCTCATGTTGCGTATGCATTTACCGAGGTTGCAGGTATTTATCCTATCACACCGTCCAGTCCTATGGCAGACTATGTTGACCAATGGTCTGCTCAAGGGTTAAAAAACATTTTCGGTACCCAAGTCAATGTTGTTGAAATGCAGTCCGAAGCCGGTGCTTCCGGTACCGTTCACGGCTCACTTGCCGCAGGTGCTCTCACCACCACATTTACCGCTTCACAAGGTCTTTTACTTATGATACCCAATATGTATAAAATAGCAGGTGAGTTGCTTCCGTGCGTGTTCCACGTATCAGCACGTTGCGTTGCAAGCCACGCTCTTAACATATTCGGTGACCATTCTGACGTTTATGCTTGCCGTCAGACCGGTTTTGCCATGCTTGCAGAAACCAATCCTCAAGAGGTTATGGACCTTGCCGCTGTAGCGCATCTTGCCGCTATCAAAGGCAGAGTACCGTTTATTAACTTCTTTGACGGTTTCCGTACTTCACACGAAATTCAAAAAATTCAGGTTTGGGATTATGAAGACCTTAAAGAAATGTGCGATATGGATGCGGTTAACGCTTTCCGTAAGCGCGCTCTTAACCCCGAGCGTCCCGTAATGCGCGGCTCTCACGGGACCGATGATGTTTCCTTCCAGAACCGTGAGGCATGCAACAAGTACTATGAGGCAGTTCCGGGTATCGTTGAAGAGTATATGGACAAGGTTAATAAAAAACTCGGTACCGATTATAAACTCTTTAACTATTACGGCGCACCCGATGCCGAAAAGGTTATTATCGCTATGGGCTCTATCTGCGACGTTGCGGAAGAGGTTATAGATTATATGATGGCAAAAGGCGAGAAGGTAGGTCTTGTTAAAGTTCGTCTTTACAGACCGTTCTCTGCCGAAAAGTTAGTTGAAGCAATTCCCGCTACCGTTAAGAAAATAGCTGTTCTTGACAGAACAAAAGAGCCCGGTTCATTAGGCGAGCCGCTTTATATGGATGTTGTAGGTGCTCTTGCCGCTACCGGCCGTAAGATTGATACCGTAATCGGCGGCAGATACGGTCTTGGCTCTAAAGATACACCGCCTGCAAGTGTATTTGCAGTATATGAAGAACTCGGTAAAGATGCTCCAAAAGCACACTTTACTATGGGTATAGTTGATGACGTTACCGGTCTTTCACTTGAAGAGAAAGAAGCACCGAATACCGCAGCAGAAGGCACTATCGAATGCAAGTTCTGGGGCCTTGGCGGTGACGGTACGGTTGGCGCAAACAAAGACTCTATTAAGATTATCGGTGACCATACCGATAAGTACGTTCAGGCATATTTCCAATATGACTCTAAGAAAACCGGCGGTATTACCATTTCGCATTTGCGTTTTGGGGACAAGCCGATTAAGAGCCCTTACTACATAAACAAGGCAGACTTTGTTGCTTGTCATAACCCCTCATACGTAATCAAGGGTTATAAAATGGTTAACGACGTTAAACCCGGCGGTGTATTCCTTATCAACTGCCAGTGGAATGCCGACGAACTTGAAAAGCACTTAACGGCAGAAGCAAAGCGTTATATTGCAAAGAACAATATCAACCTTTATACCGTTAACGCTATCGACCTTGCGGCACAAATCGGTCTCGGTAAGCGTACCAATACCGTTTTACAGTCTGCATTCTTCTCACTTTCAAAGGTTCTTCCCGAGGCGGAAGCAATCGGTTATATGAAAGAAAAAGCGCAGAAGTTTATGAAGAAGGGTAAAGAAATCGTTGAAATGAACGAAAAAGCAATCGACGCCGGCGCTACCGCTTACGTTAAGATTGACGTTCCTGCTTCATGGGCAGATGCTGCTGACGATAATAAGAACACTGCAAACAAGGGCGCATCGAAACTTGAAACTATGGTAAACGATATAATGAAGCCGATCGGTCTTATGAACGGTTATGAACTTCCCGTATCTGCATTTACCGAGCATGCTGACGGTACGTTTGAGCAGGGCGCATCTGCATTTGAAAAACGCGGTGTTGCCGTTATGGTACCTGAGTGGAACAATACAACCTGTATCGGTTGTAACAAGTGCGCTTTCGTTTGCCCGCACGCAACAATTCGTCCTTATGCACTTTCCGCAGAAGAGAAAAATGCTGCTCCCGCAAACATAAAGATTGCGGAAAAAGAGAAACTTGTTACTGCAAAGGGCTACTCTTATGCTATGGCAGTATCTCCGCTTGACTGTATGGGATGCGGTGTTTGTGTCGGCGTTTGTCCTACCGCTTCGCTTACTATGGTTGCGCAGGAATCTCAACTTGAAGAGCAGAAAGTATTTGATTACTGTGTTGCCAATGTTACCGAGAAAGCAGACGTTGCTTCCGATGCTAACGTAATTTCTTCACAGTTCAAGAAACCGCTTCTTGAATTCTCCGGCTCTTGCGCAGGATGCGCAGAGACCTCTTATGCACGTCTTATCACCCAACTTTTCGGTGACAGAATGTATATTTCAAATGCTACCGGTTGTTCTTCAATTTGGGGCGGTCCTGCGGCTACTTCGCCGTACACCACCAATAAAGAAGGTCACGGTCCTGCTTGGGCTAACTCTTTGTTTGAAGATAACGCTGAGCACGGTTACGGTATGTATTTAGGTCAAAATGCAATTAGAAACCGTCTTATTGACGATGCAAAGGCAATTATGGTTTCCGATAAAGCAAAGGATACCGTAAAGGCGGCGGCTGCCGAATACGTTAACACTGTTGACGACGGCAATAAGAACGGCGATGCCGCAAAAGCACTTGTAAGTGCTATCAATGAGGCAGGTCCCTGCTGTGAACTTTGCAAGGATATCGTTGATAATGCAGAGTATCTCTCAAAGAAGTCTGTTTGGATATTCGGCGGTGACGGTTGGGCATACGATATCGGCTTCGGCGGTGTTGATCACGTTCTCGCTTCCGGTAACAATGTAAACATTATGGTATTTGATACCGAGGTTTACTCAAATACCGGCGGTCAGGCATCTAAGGCATCTAACATCGGTCAGGTTGCACAGTTTGCCGCGGCAGGTAAAGCAATAGCAAAGAAGAGTCTTGCTGAAATTGCAATGTCTTACGGATATATCTACGTTGCTCAAATTGCTATGGGCGCTGATCAAAATCAGACCTTAAAGGCAATTAAAGAGGCAGAGGCATATAACGGTCCGTCACTTATAATCGGCTATGCACCCTGCGAGATGCATTCGATTAAGGGCGGTATGGTTAACTGTCAAAAAGAAATGAAACGTGCCGTTGACTGCGGATATTGGGATTTATTCCGTTACAACCCCGCACTCAAAGCAGAAGGCAAGAATCCGTTCTCGCTTGACAGTAAGCCCGCTACTACCGATTACAAAGAGTTTATTCTCGGTGAGGCACGTTACTCATCACTTACACGTTCATTCCCCGAGCGTGCTGAACAACTCTTTGATAAGGCGGCAGAAACCGCAAAGGCACGCCGTGCTCATCTTGAAAAATTAGTTGAACTTTACGGCAAGTAATAAGTGATTTTAAGGGACTTTCGCAAAAATTGCGAAAGTCCTTTATTTTTTGTAAATTTTTTCAAGATTTTACTTGAAAATGAAAAGGTTTTTGTGTACAATAGTAATATCTATAATTATATCGTTTATTATAAGATTTTTTATAAAAGAATAGGATGTGTATTAAAATGTCAAATCGCTTATTCCAAGGTGTAATTCATCAGATGAAAGATGCCGTAGATAAGACATTCGGCGTTCTCGATGAAAACTTCACAGTTATTGCGTGCAGTGAACTCGGAAAGATAGGGGAGCAGTTATCACCGTTGCAGCTTACAAGTGACGAAACGGTAGTTTCAAACGGCTATACATTCAAGTCACTCGGCAATAAAGAGGGCGCAGGTTATATAGTTTTTGTTGAGGGTGACGATATTATCGCCAATAAATACGCAAACGTTATAGCGGTTTCCTTTGCAAATATTAAGTTTTATTATGACGAAAAATATGACAGAGGTAATTTTATCAAGAACATAATTCTTGATAATATTCTGCCGGGTGATATTTATCTTAAGGCAAGAGAACTTTATTTTAACAGCGATGCTTGCCGCACGGTAATACTTATCCGTAATCTTGAGCCCAATGACGTTTCGGTTTACGCTGTTCTTCAAAATCTTTTCCCCGATAAAACAAAAGATTTCATCATCACTATAAGCGAAAGTGATATAGCACTTGTTAAAGAAACCCAAAAGGAGATTAGTGCTAAAGACATTGAAAATCTTGCCTCTTCCATTGCCGATACCATTTCGAGCGAGTTCTATGCTCACGTTGTTATCGGTATAGGTACTACGGTTGATAATCTTAAAGACCTTGCACGTTCATTTAAGGAAGCGCAAACTGCTCTTGAAGTGGGAAAGGTTTTTGATACTGAAAAGACCATTGTTTCTTATGATAATCTCGGTATTGCAAGACTTATTTATCAGTTGCCCACAACCCTTTGCGAAACATTCCTTAAAGAGGTATTCAAGCGCGGCTCTATTGACAGTCTTGACCAGGAAACCCTCTTTACAATACAACGTTTCTTTGAAAACAATCTTAACGTTTCTGAAACCTCAAGAAAACTTTTCGTTCACAGAAACACACTCGTTTACAGACTTGAAAAAATCAAAAAGATTACAGGTCTTGACTTAAGGGAGTTTGACCACGCCATTATCTTTAAAATTGCGCTTATGGTCAATAAGTATTTAAAGAGCACCCCCGTTAAATTTTAAGTTGAAAGAGTGAAATTTTAAGTTATGTCAACTGATTTGTCGACAAAACCGGTAATTGAATTCCGCGGTGTTTCAAAAACTTATGCTACGGGTACTCACGCTATTGAAGATGTCAACATAAGGATTAACAAAGGCGAGTTTGTTTTTGTAGTCGGCTCTTCGGGTGCGGGTAAAAGTACATTTATGAAACTCATTATGCACGAGGAAAAGGCAAACACCGGTCTTATTACCGTAAACGGATATAATCTTACCAGGATGAAAAGAAAACAAATTCCGTTGCTTAGAAGAACAATGGGAATAGTTTTTCAGGATTTCAGACTGATACCCACTATGAACGTTTTTGATAACGTTGCATTTGCCATGCACATTGTAGGTGCTTCAAATCACGAAATCAGGGTAAAAGTAGCAAAGGCGTTAAGTCTTGTTGAACTTGGTGATAAAGCACGCGCTATGCCCAATGAACTTTCGGGCGGTGAGCAACAGAGAGTCGGTCTTGCGCGCGCCCTTGTAAATAATCCCGATTTGATTATTGCGGACGAGCCGACCGGTAACGTAGACCCGAATATGTCATACGGAATTGTATCTTTGCTTACCGAAATCAACCGCAGAGGCACTACTATTCTTATGGTAACGCACGACCATAATCTTGTAAGAGATTTTCACCACCGTGTAATTATGCTTGATAAGGGCAAAATAGTTGCCGATAATGCCGCGGGAGGTGAATCCGTATGAAAATGAGAAGTTTTCGCTATCTTGTAGGCGAGGGCATATCTAACGTATGGGTTAACCGCCTTATGTCACTTGCATCAATAGGTGTTTTGGTCGCGTGTATGGTGGTTATAGGTCTTGCCGTTTTAATTTCCGAAAATGTTAAGGTTGCAATCGGCAAACTTGAAGAACAAAACGTTATTATGGCTTATATGAAGGACTATAACTGGGCTTTGTATGATGATAGCGCAAAAGAAGAACAAACAACTTCAAGCGAGTCTGAAGCCACCGAAACCACGGCAGATAAAAACGGTATTAAAGATACTGATTACGCTATACATAACGATGAAGAAGCAAAGAAACTTTGCGATGAAATTGCAAAAATCCCCACCGTTTTAAAGGTTGAGTATATTACAAGCGATGAGGGACTCAAAGCCGCAAAATCCACAATGCCGGAAGAGCAGGCAAAAAGTTTTACATTTTTAGATGATGAATTCGGTAATCCGATTTCAGCGGCGGCAAAAATATCCCTTAAACCGAATTCTGATTTTAAGGGTACTCTTGAAAGAATCGAGAAAATTGACAGTATCAGTTATATTGAATGATACAGTGAACTTGCCGATAAAATAAATACCATCAAAAGCGGTATTTCTATTGCGGGAATAGGGATTATGGCAATACTTTTGATAATTTCGTTGGTAATTGTTTCAAACACCATACGTATTACAATGTACACCCGCAAACTTGAAATAAGCATTATGAAAGCGGTAGGTGCTACCGATGCGTTTATAAGACTGCCTTTTGTTGTTGAAGGTATACTTATCGGTATTATCTCTGCTCTTATTTCGGAAGGTGTTTTATATTTCTGCTACCGTGTTGCTACCGAAACCATTATTTCGGCTCTGCAAACCCAAACAATAGTTTCTTACGGCTCTATTGCGGGATTTTTGCTTTTGATGTTCGTTGCAATCGGTATATTTGCGGGCGGACTCGGAAGTGTATTTATGATTGGTAAATACCTGCGTAAAGAAGGCAGTGAATTTGCCGCTATATAAAGGAGAACGGTAATGAGTATTAAAAGGCTAATTTCTTTATTACTCACTGTTGCGATTGTTTTTTCTTTTTCGTGCATTATAGGTGTTTCGGGTGACTCGTATATTGACCAACTCGATAAAAGAATTGCCGAACTTGATAAGCAAATAAATTCGCTTACAGGTAAGAAAAACAGTCAACAAAAGGTTGTTAATGCCTTGCAGTCGAAAATAAGCGCGGTTGAAAAGCAAATTGCCGCTTATAACAATACGATAAACGGCATAAACTCTCAAATCAATGCCAATAAAGCAGAGATTGAAGCAAAAAACAAAGAGATAGCAGCCGATAAACTTGCTTTTAAAAAACGCCTGCGCGCGTCTTATATGGCAAATAGCGGAAATACCTTAAGGGTGCTTTTGGGTGCTAAAACCTTCTCGGAGTATCTGCAACTTTCACAACTTATGAAAACGGTTTCAAATCACGATAAGGCACTTATTGATAAGTTAACAAAGGCAATAAATCATCTTAACGATGTTAACGAGGAAAATGCCCGCCTTATGCAAGAGCAGATTGATGCTAAATCTGTTGTTGTAGACAAGCAGAAGATGTTAGCATCTGATAGGGCAAAAGAGCAGTCGCTGCTTAAAAACCTTACTAATCAAACTAACATTGCCGCCGCGGAAAAACGTAAAATTTATCAGGAACGCAGTAACTATCTTTTAAGTTTTACGTCTGACGGTAACTTGAAACTTGACGATAATATGCTTATATGGCCCGTTCCG
>JAKSQL010000003.1 GCA_024404125.1 Clostridia bacterium | reverse complement strand
CCGCTTTTAACCTCAAAATGTCAATGGTATCCGGTGGCGTTACCTGTTCTCCCTACAGTGGCCATAACGTCACCCGCGTTAACGTTGTCCCCTACCTTTACGCAAAGTGCCGAAGCGTGACCGTAAAGGGTTGAAAGACCGTTGCCGTGGTCTATTATTACACAGTAGCCGTAGGTTGTATACCAACCTGCCTTTACTACCTTACCTGCCTTAACGGCATAAATTGAAGTGCCTGCGGGAGCGGAAAGGTCAACACCCTTATGACCTCTGCCGTCACCGTAACCGGCGCTGTATCTCCAACTGCCTTTAGGCAACGGGAATATAAAGCCCGCGTTTTTTGCAACAGTGCTGTTATTGTTATTCTTCTTTGACGAAGCACCGCCAACTACCATTACACATTCTATCGGCTCGCTTATAACGGTTTCGGAATTACGTACTCTTGAAACCTCTTGACCGCCTATATAAGTTACGGTATCTACAACGTGATTAAGTCCCTTTTTGCCCTCGGTGGTTATTCTTTTATAACCTGCGGGTTGGGTTTTATCTACGTTTGTAACTGTTTTATAATCCGTTTCAATATCGCTTTCCACTACAACGACCGCCTTTACGGTAAGTTTGGAAAGCGCGCTCTTTACTACCGATATATTCTTGATATCAGAAGTAAGATAATAGCCCTGCTCTATCTTTACGTCCTCAACGAAATCGGTTTTACCCTCTGTACCCGCAGGAGCGGCTTTAAGGTAAAGTTCGTTAAGGTATACGTCAAGTTCTTCACAGTCAACACTCGCGACCTCTTTGCCATCGAGCGAAACGCAAGACGCAACGGATATGTTTTCACTGCTTTCTATTATCTTATCGGCAAGTTGCTTATTTGTAACAATATCCGATTTGAGCGCAAGTGACAAAATAAATTTGGGTGACTCTACCGCATTTTCCACGTGAGCGCCGTTTACCTTTGATTTAACTATCTTTACGGCACCGTTAAATTGCTTACGGCTTTTTACGGTGGCTATAACCTCGTCGGAATACTTAACCTTAAATGCTATTTTAGCACCGCTTACCGAAATACTTATTATTATCGCAACAAGCGAAAGAGTTGAAAACGCTATTATTCTTACGGCGCGTTTATGCCCTCTTATCCACTTTAATACGGGTTCTGCTTTTTCTTTTACATAAGAAATTACATCGTTTAAAATAGCGTCTTCCTCCTTTCAAAAGTTACAAGTTTGTAACAAGTTACTTTACTATTATACCTAAAAGTTACAAAATTGCAACCTTTTTTTGAAAAAAATGAGATTTTTTAATTCGGTAAATAATGTTAAATCCCCGAAAAGTCCCATTAAAACGGGATTTTCGGGGATTTTAATTAAAACATTGATATTTGATTTGTATCGGGTAAATCACCCATAGCACCGAGGTCTACCAAATCTTTAATGACGGTTTTTGATACTCCGGCATTCAGAGAAAAGTCCTCAACCGAAACGTAATCGCCCTTTTGCGCCGCCTCATATATTGAATACGCCGCTTTCTCACCTACGCCCGAAAGAGCACCGAACGGAAGTCGCATCTTGCCGTTCTCGGGAACATACTTCATAGCGTGAGAATGTTTAAGGTCTATCGGCAAGACTTCTATTCCTCTTGCCATCATCTCATTGAATATAAGCATATTCTCGTATACGTCAAGTTCCTTTTTGCTCGCTTCCTTGCCTTTTGCCTTTATATCACGCAGGTACCGTTTAACTGCTTCTCTGCCTTTAAGAAGTGTGGGTACGTCAACATCTTCAGGTCTTGCGGTAAAATACGCGCAGTAATACTCTACGGGTTTATAAACTTTATACCATGCAACCCTTATCGCCGATATAACGTATGCGGTAGCATGCGCTTTAGGGAACATATACTCTATCTTTTTACAACTTTCTATGTACCACTCGGGAACGTTTACCGCTCGCATATCTTCGGCTATTTGCTGCCAATCCGCTTCGCTTATCTTGCCTTTGGCATACATACCTTTTCTTACGGTTTCGGTAATCTTAAATGCCCTTGACTCCTCCATACCCTTATGGATAAGATAAACCATTATGTTATCTCTTGTACCGATAACATCAGATATGGTGCAGGTGCCGTTATCAATAAGGTCTTTTGCGTTGCCGTGCCATACGTTAGTTCCGTGAGAAAGTCCCGAAATCTGCAAAAGGTCCGCAAAGGTTTTCGGCTTACAGTCATCAAGCATATCTCTTGTATTTCTCGTGCCGAACTCGGGCAGACTTAAAGTTCCCATTTTGGAGTCTATCTCCTCGGGCTCTACACCGAGCGCCTTTGTAGAGGTGAAAAGACTGTACACCTTTTCGTCACTCATAGAAACATCGGTAACCTTTATGCCCGAATACTCTTCAAGATACTTATACATAGTAGGTACAACGTGACCGAGTTCGTCAAGTTTAAGCAATGTATCGTGTATGTATTTAAATTCAAAATGAGTGGTAACTATATCGGATTTAACATCGTCCGCGGGGTGCTGTATGGGGCAAAAATCGTAGATTTCCATACCGTTCGGCACTATTATCATTCCCGCAGGGTGCTGACCTGTAGTGGTTTTAACCTTTGCCGCTTCGGTGCGCTTTGCAAGACGGTCGAGTTCGGCATTACTTAAAGTTATGCCCATTTTCTCGCAGTATGCTCTTGCAAAACCGAATGCCGTTTTCTCCGCTACGGTTGATACCGTACCCGCTTTAAATACGTTTTGTGCACCGAACAGAGTTTTCGTAAACTCCTGAACATCGTTTTGTACCTCATCGGAGAAATTAAGGTCTATATCGGGCACTTTATCGCCCTTAAAGCCCAAAAAGGTTTCAAAGGGTATATCGTGGCCGTTTCTATCCATTAAAGCATTACACTCGGGACAATTTTTAGGCGGTAGGTCAAAGCCGGAGCCGACCTCACCTTTAGTAAAGAATTCGCTGTGCTGACATTTAGGACATACATAGTGCGGCGGCAGAGGATTAACCTCGGAAATGCCTGCCATAGTTGCTACAAAAGATGAGCCGACCGAGCCACGCGACCCTACAAGATAGCCCTGCTTTTCACTGTATTCAACCAACTTTTGAGCCGAAATATACATTATTGAAAAACCGTTGCTTATTATTGAATTGAGTTCCTTATTGAGTCTGTGCTCTACTATCTCGGGTAAATTCTCCCCGTAAATACGGTGAGCGTTATCGTTACAAATCTGACGGAGCATATCGTCCGACCCTTCGATAACAGGCGGATGGCTTTCCTGCGGTACGGGTACAATGTCCGCTTCTATCATATCCGCAATTTTTTTCGGGTTATCTATAACAAATTCCTTTGCCCTATCCCCGAAATAAGAAAAGTCCTCAAGCATTTCTTCGGTAGTCTTAAGATAAAGCGGTGCTTGATTTTCTATATCGTCAAACCCCTGACCCGCCATTATTATCTGACGTATTATACCGTCTTCTTTTTTAAGAAAATGAACGTCACCCGTAGCCACTACGGGAAGACCTAATTCGTCCGCAAGTTCTACTACCTTACGGTTAAAGTCCTTTATAACGTCAAGCGTGGTGACATTACGGAAGCGGTTTGCAATTGCCTGCCCTGTTTTCTTATTCACCTTATCGGGCAACTTTGACTCCCTTACCATAAACGCATTATTGCCGAGTGGCTGTATTTCAAGATAATCGTAATACTTCGCAATTTCCACTAAAGTATCGTGGTCGGCACCGTCTACAATAGCGCGGTAGAGTTCGCCCTGCTCGCAGGCAGAGCCGATAATAAGTCCCTCGCGGTGAGCATCAAGCATACTCCTTAATGTAATCGGTCTTGAATGGAAATTTTCAAGGTGCGCGTTTGATACGAGTTTATAAAGGTTTTTAAGTCCCGTTTCGTTCTTGACTAAAATTATCTGATGGTTACGGAATTCTGAAATTTGTTTACTGTTAAGACCTTCTATATTGTGTCGTATATCGTCTACAAAATAACTTTCAACGCCGTAAATTACCTTGAAATCTCCGCCTTTTTTACGTATGCCGTTTACGGCAAGGTACGCCGTAGGATAAGACTGCACTACACCGTGGTCGGTAATGGCTATTGCCTTATGCCCCCACTTATAAGCGCGGTTTATTATATCTTCCGCGCTTGATACCGCGTCTTTCGCAGACATATTTGTATGGCAGTGCAGTTCTATTCGCTTTTCGCCCTCAAAACTGTCACTTTCCTCGTAGGGTTGCAATAAAGCGATTGCTTTCGGGTCTACTGTAAATTCGTGCTTGTAATCGTCAAACTTATAATTGCCGTTTATAAGTACAAAATTACCGTCCTTTACCTCTTTAAGACTTGATATCTTATCGGGAGAAACAAACATACTGCAACAAAGCGAGTTTGTATGGTCGCTGAAATTGAATTTGACTATTACCGACTCACCTCTGCGGGTGTTTATCTTACGGTCTTCCCTCGCAAACACCTCACCGAAGCAACATATATAATTATCCTCTTCGGTTACGTCTATCATGGGCTTTACATTGTTATCTATTTTTCTGCCGTATATAAGTTTCGGGTTATCAAGATATACAAGACCGTTTTTCGGTATATCGGTGCGCTTTTCAAATTCTGTCTTTTTTACAGAGGATACC
This sequence comes from Clostridia bacterium, assembly GCA_024404125.1. Classification (GTDB taxonomy): domain Bacteria; phylum Bacillota; class Clostridia; order Oscillospirales; family Acutalibacteraceae; genus UBA737. Next base: position 21,298 of record JAKSQL010000003.1, on the reverse strand, counting down.
TCTGCAGGTTTTTTAGGTGCCTGTGTAACAGGCGGCAGTTCGGGCTCTATATCTTCAAGTTGACCGCAAAAACTTACCGTTACCTTTTTTGAAAATCTATCTTTTACAATGCTTATAAAATGTTTTTCAAACTCCGCACTTTTAATCGCTTCAAGTCCGCCGAATTTTAAGGTTATTATAACCTTTTCTTCCTCAATATCATACTCGGCACCGTTTAAGTATCCGTTTACAAGTGAATTGCTTTCGGCTATTTCTTTTGATACGTCGCAAAGCGCCTCTTTACAAAACGCACTCTCGGGGAAAGAGTAGGAAAGATTTATTTTGTTTAAATCAAGTCTGCTTCTTACACTTTCTTTGAATTCGGATACTATATCCCTTGCCACGTAATTTTTACACTCGAGTTGTACATCAAGGCAACGTTCTTCCTTTATTAAATTGCATGAAACAACCGCGGTGCCTTCAAACGCCGCGTTTGTTGTTTCACTTGTTAAGTTGCCGAAAAGTTCTGAAAAGGAATACATTTTTACACTCCGTAAATCTACATTTTTTCTATTTCTTCAATAAGGGTATCAACAAGTTTTTCTTCGGGTATCTTGTTTATGAGCACCTTTCCGCCCTTAAAGAGTACACCGCAGTTTTTACCGCCCGCAATACCTATATCGGCATTTGATGCTTCGCCCGGCCCGTTTACAACGCAGCCCATAACCGCAACCGTTATATCCTTATTTACGTTTTTAAGTCTTTCTTCCGTTTGCTTGGCGATTTTTATAAGGTCTATCTGCGTTCTGCCGCAGGTAGGGCAGGATACAAACCTTATGCCGCCCTTTTTAAGTCCCAAAGAACTAAGCAGTTTCTTTGCCGTTTCTACCTCTTTTACGGGATTATCCGTAAGAGATATTCTTACCGTATCGCCTATATTACGAAGTAACAGTCCGCCAATGCCTGCAGAGGATTTTATAACCCCCATATTCTCGGTGCCCGCTTCGGTAACACCTATATGTAAAGGATACGGACAAGATTCTGCTGCGAGTGTGTATGCATCGTACATTTTCTTTGTATCGGAAGATTTAAGGGATAGCACAATATCGTCAAAATCGTATTTTTCGAGCAGTTTTATATGGTAAAATCCGCTCTCTACCATCGCCTTTGGTGTAGGTGAACCGTATTTTTTAAGTATTTCTTTTTCAAGCGACCCCGAATTTACACCTATTCTTATCGGTACACCTGCCGTTTTACACGCCTTTACTACCGCTTTTACCTTTTGCTCGTCGCCTATGTTTCCGGGGTTTATTCTTACCTTATCAACCCCTGCGCTTACACTCTCTATTGCAAGAGATGCGTCAAAATGAATATCCGCAACAAGCGGTATGCTTATTTTATCTTTTATGGCAGGGATAAGACGTATTGCATCCTTATCGGGTATTGATACTCTTACTATCTCACACCCTGCCTTTTCAAGTTCTGCCGCCTGCTTTACGTTCCCCTCTATATCGTTTGCGGGAACATTTAACATTGACTGAACCGTAACAGGTGCGCCGCCGCCTATAAAGGTATTGCCTACCTTTATTTTTTTCGTTTTATCGTTGGTATACATTTTTATACCTCTTTTTTCAGAAAATCAGTGAATATATATCCTTTGCCGTAACAAGCAGCATAAATCCCAAAAGTATAACAAATCCCACCGTGTGAACAAGTCCCTCGAATTTTTGCGGTACGGGTTTTCTTATAATCATTTCTATGAGTATGAATAAAAGTCTTCCGCCGTCAAGAGCAGGAAGCGGCAGGAGGTTAAAAAGTCCAAGATTTATGGTTATAAGTGCCATAATCGGAAGCAAATTCAAAAGATTTTGCCTTGCAATATTTCCTATTGTGGCGGTAAGCCCTACGGGGCCCGAGACCGCGCTTATTCCGTATTTACCTGCTATAAGGTCTATAAGTGACCGCCATATAACAAGACAGTACGAAACGGTGGTTTTAAAGGTATACTTAACAAAACTTGATACCGTTTTCTTTTCGCCGTAAACGGTAAAGTCCACATTAAGATAATTTATACCGTCTTCACTTGAAGTGGAAAAAGCAACGTCTTTTAATGTTTTCTCCTTGCCGTTACGCAAAACGGTAATATCTATCTTGCCATCGTCCACACCCGTAAATGCATAACTTAAATCATAGGTGGTGAATATCTTTCTGCCGTCAATACCTATAATCTCGTCGTTTACTTTAAGTCCGCTATTTTGACTTAAAGCACCTTTATCGAACTGCGCTACGGTGGTAGTGGCAAACATCTTGCCTTTTGAGGAAGCCAATACTATCGCAACTATAATAAGCCCTAATAAAAGGTTAAATATTGCGCCCATTGAAACTATTATAAATCTGCGCCATGCACTTTTGTTGCAAAACGCTCTACTATCGGTACTTGTTTCGTCTTCCCCCTCCATAGCACAGTATCCGCCAAGAGGTATAAGATTTAATCGGTAAAGTGTTTCGCCTTTGCGCTTTGATAAAAGTTTAGGGCCGAAACCTACCGCAAATTCGTTCACCTTAACACCGAGCAGTTTAGCCGATATAAAATGACCGAACTCGTGAATTACTATAAGCAGTAAGTACAGTAAGGCCGCTACTATATACGGCCATACACTATTAATAAAGGTAACGATAAATATCTCTTTCCTTTAAGATAATATCCGTTTACAAGTTCTCTTGCGAGTTTATCGGTATTAAAAATGTCCTCAACGGTAAAGTTCTTTACGTTCTTTATATCCGAAAGCACCCTTGCATTAAACTCGGCAATATCTAAAAATTTTATTTTGCCCTCTAAAAACAGTTTTACCGACTGCTCGTTTGCGCCGTTTACCGCCGCAGGATATATGCCGCCTTTTTTAATCGCATCTATACAAGTAGGAAGCGATTTAAAGGTATCGGTATCGGGTTTTTGAAAGGTAAGAGTGCCTATATCCGAAAGACTTAAACCGCCGTAAGAAAAGGTTCTTTCGGGGTAGGTAAGCGCGTACTGTATCGGCAGTTTCATATCAGGTGTGCCGAGTTGAGCGATAACCGCGCCGTCACAAAACTCCACCGCAGAGTGAAGTATGCTCTGCCTATGGATAAGCACCTCTATATCATCGGGCTTTACACCAAACAGATGTACCGCCTCGATTACCTCAAGACCTTTGTTCATAAGTGTAGCACTGTCTATGGTGATTTTTGCGCCCATCGACCAATTAGGATGGTTAAGCGCCTGCTTTACGGTTACGTTTTCAAGGTCTTTTTGGGTTTTGCCGAAAAACGGTCCGCCCGACGCAGTGAGAATTATTTTTTTAAGCAGTTTGCGGTCTGACGCTTCAAGTGACTGGAAAATAGCAGAATGCTCGCTGTCAACAGGGAGTATTTTTACTCCGTTTTCTTTTGCGAGATTATTTACTATTTCACCTGCGGTTACCATGGTTTCCTTATTTGCAAGGGCTATTGTTTTACCTGCTTTAATAGCGCACAGAGTGGGTTTTAAACCCGCAATTCCCACTATGGCGCTTATAAGGGTATCGCCCCTGCCGACTGCGACCTCACAAACTCCGTCAGTCCCCGAATAAACCTTAATATCGGTATCTTTAAGTTTTATTTTAAGTTCTTTGGCTTTATTTGTGTCGGCTACCGCAACCGAAAGCGGTTTAAACTTTCTTGCCTGACTTTCAAGCAGGTTTATATTACTGCCCGCGGTAAGTCCCGTAACCCTAAACCCGTTTTTTTCGGCAACTTCAAGCGACTGTATACCGATAGAACCGGTAGAGCCCAAAATAATAAGTTCTTTCATTAAATTACCCCAAATGAGATTAACATATACAAAACCGGTGCAATTAAAAGCATACTGTCAAAACGGTCGAGTATGCCGCCGTGACCGGGTATTAAATCCGCGTAATCTTTAAGACCTACACTTCTTTTTATTGCCGACGCAAAAAGGTCGCCTGACATTCCCACTATGCAAAGCGGTACTGTAAATAAAAGTGTTTTTATTATATGCGAAGATTTAAAGATAAGCACCAACGCAAGAGATACTATTAAACTTAAAACTATCCCGCCTATTGCACCCTCTACCGTTTTTTTAGGACTTATTTCGGGGCAAAGTTTATGCTTGCCTATTGTAACTCCGGTAAAATATGCTCCCGTATCGCAAATTGAAGCAAAGTTGATAAGAAGCAATAAATAATATATTCCGCTATCGTACTGTATTATACCGCCGAGCATTGAAAAAGCGTATGATAAAAACGTGGGAAAAACAGAAAAACATACTATTTTTTCGAGTGTAAAAGTTTTATGGTTGTAAAGTATCAGTACTACCGCAATTAAAAAATACAAAACGGTTAAAGCAAGCGGAAATTTCTGCCAAAATCGAAAAATTGAAAATATATCGGGTGTTATACTTGAACTTGTTAAAAAGGCAAGTGATATTTTATCGGCAATATAGCCGTCAAGCAAAAATATCATAGCGGCGCCGTAAACCGCACTTACCAGATTTAATGCCTTTTGTTCGATTTTAGCGGCGTTATGTAAAAGTTCGTAAATTCCCGCCGCGCATATAAGCGCAATAAAAGCGGTAATTACTATAGGGAAATACAGTTTGCCAACCGTTAAAACGGCTACTACCACTGCTATCATAACCGCCGCGGATATTATTCGGGTTTTCATATCTTTTTCTCCTGTTCCTTTGCTAAATTCCGCCGTATCTGCGGTTACGCTTATTAAAATCATCAAGCGCTTTTTCCAAATGCTTATAATTAAAATCGGGCCAAAGTATATCGGAGAACCAATATTCCGCATACGCCGACTGCCATATAAGATAGTTTGAAAGACGGTACTCGCCCGAAGGTCTTATAATGAAATCGGGGTCGGGCTGACCGCTGGTGTATAGGTGGTCGGAAATAAGTTGCTCGGTTATTTCCTCGGGCTTTATTCCCTCGTTAATAATATCTTTTACGGCGTGAACGATTTCGTCTCTCCCGCCATAGTTAAGTGCTATATTAAGGTGAAGCCCCGTAGCATTTTCGGAATCTTTTTCCGCCTTTTGCATAAGCACCTTTATATCGTCGTCAAGCGGTGTTCTGTCCCCTATAAATTCAAGTTTAATATTTTCGCCCTTAAAGTTTTCGGTATCTTTTAGGTAATCGCGCAGAATATTCATAATGTTGTTTATTTCCTGCTGCGGCCTTTTCCAATTTTCAGTTGAAAAGGCGTAAACGGTTAGATACTCAATGCCTATTTTGTTGCAGTATCTCGCTATATCCTTAAAGGTCTTGCTGCCTGCTGCGTGGCCTGCGGTTCTCGGCAAATGGCGCTTTTTCGCCCACCTGCCGTTGCCGTCCATTATAATCGCGATGTGTTTCGGCAGAACCCTTTCGGAATTACCGTTTTTCTTTAAACTCGGCATTATAAAAACCTCCGTGTTTTAAACTGCAAACGGGAGGTCTTGCATATAAGCAAGACCTCCTGAAAAATTAAATTTCAAGAATTTCTTTTTCTTTGGCGGTGCTTAAATCGTCCGCCTCTTTGCAGAACTTATCGGTTATGTTCTGTATCTTTTTCTCACCGTTTGCCTCATCGTCCTCCGTAATGGAGTTCGCCTTTTTGAGTGCTTTCAGTTTATCAAGCGCATCTCTTCTCTGATTTCTGAGCGCCACCTTGGCATCTTCGCATTTCTTATGAACGTCTTTTACTATTTCTTTTCTTCTCTCCTCGGTAAGCGGCGGGAAATTAAGACGTATCGCCTTACCGTCGTTTTGAGGATTTATTCCGATTTCGGAAGTTAAAATTGCTTTTTCGATTTCCTTTAAGGTTGAAACGTCCCACGGTTGAATAAGAAGTGTTCTCGGCTCGGGGACGGATACCGCCGCCATTTGCTGAATGGGTGTAGGTACACCGTAGTAGTCTACCATTATTCTGTCAAGCACCGATACGTTTGCTCTGCCCGCCCTTACGGCTTTATATTCACGTTCAAGCGCCTCGATTGATTTAGTCATTTTCTCTTCGGTATTTTTAATCAGTTCCTGCATAAAAAATGCCTCCTTATTCAACTAATGTACCGATTGTTTCACCGGTCATTGCTTTTATTATATTATCGGGGTCGTTAAGATTAAATACAAGTATTTTGATACCGTTATCCATACAAAGTGACGCGGCGGTACTGTCCATAACCTTAAGTTCTTTTTCAAGCACTTCGTGGTGAGTAAGTTTATCGTACTTTTTGGCGTTCGGATTTTTCTTCGGGTCACTGTCGTAAACACCGTCAACATTAGTGGCTTTGAAAATAACGTCCGCACCTATTTCAGCCGCCCTTAACGCCGCCGCCGTATCGGTTGAGAAAAACGGGTTGCCCGTTCCGCAACCGAATATTACCACGCGCTTTTTTTCAAGATGACGTATTGCTCTGTTTCTTATATACTGCTCTGCTATTTGACGCATTTCTATCGCGGTCTGTACCCTTGCATCTACGCCTAACTGTTCAAGCGCATCTACAAGTGCCAAAGAATTTATTGTAGTTGCAAGCATTCCCATGTGGTCGGCTCTTGTACGGTCCATCTTGCCACTGCTCCTGCCGCGCCAAAAATTGCCGCCACCTACTACTATTGCAACCTCTACGCCCATTTCGGTGCATTTCTTTACGCGCTCGCAAACATCTATAACCTTATCAAAATCTATCCCCGTGCCTTTCTCTCCCGCCAATACTTCGCCGGAAAGTTTTAAAAGCACCCTCTTATAAACCGGTGTCACTGGAACGCACTCCTCTTAATATATATTTATACTGTTATTATTTTACAATATACTACCCCTAAAGTCAATTAAAAAACGAGCGGTAAATCAAAAAGACTTACCGCCCGAATGTTTCTTCATAAAAAAAGAGTTATTATAAATTTTTCAGTCCGTATTTTTCTCTTAAGTATTTAAAAAACGGTTTAATTTTTCCCTTAAAGAATGCTCTGTAAACGAATATTAGCACTGCGGTAACAGGCATACCTACGGCAAACCCGCAAATGCAGTCAACAAGATACTCAAAATAAAGAAAAACAAGCAACAGTGCCGCAAGACCGTATGTTAAAAACTTTATAACTAAAACAAGAAAAAGTTCCTTTCTTCTTTTTGCCGCCGTAAAAGAGGTTATAAGGGATAAAAGAACTACTTGTCCGATACCGAAAAGCAACGAAATTATAAACGCAAAATTCATACCCTTTACCTCCCTTAAATAATGCAAGCATTATACCACTTTTAAGTTGTATTGTCAAAGAAAATAAAAGACGAAAATCAGTCTTAACACGAGCAGTGCTATCACCGCAGGTACACCGAATACCGCACTTGCCGTTACTGTAAAATAATTTACGGGTATTCTTATCCCCGTATATTTTTCAGTAAGGTTGATAACCATAAACGCCGCGGCGGCTACGGCAAAGTTTATTAAAAGATACCTTATGGGTTTTCGGCTTTTAAAACAAAACCATAAAACACAAAACGCACCGAGCGCCAAAATTATAATCGCAAGCCATTTTAATACGGACAACACTTTTATCACCTCATATAAGTTTATGAGGATTACTTTAAGAATATGAAAGCAGATGGCAGCTTATATTTTCCGTTTTGCAATAATTATATTTTAAGTTGTCGGTAACGGCGCTTTTCGATATAATAATTGCGGTGGTGGTATGGAACGATAACACAACAAAGACCGTACGGCAAATGCGAGAGAATTGCGAAAGAATATGACAAAAGAAGAGCGGCATTTATGGTATGACTTTTTGCGTAATTATCCGATAAGATTTTTAAGACAAAAGGTCATTGATAATTATATCGCAGATTTTTATTGTCATACTGCAAGAACAGTTATTGAACTTGACGGAAGTCAGCATTATAGCGATGACGGTATTATCAAAGATAAAATAAGAACGGAAAAAATCGAAGAAAGAAATTTAACGGTTTTAAGAATACCGAATAATTATGTCAATAATAACTTTCGCGAAGTATGTGAATATATTGACGATATAGTTAAGCAAAAATTAAATGAAGAGCAGTAACCAACGCCTCCCTTGCCTAAAGGGAGGTGGCACGAGCTTTGCTCGTGACGGAGGGATACTCTTTCGGTTTACTGTGAACAAATTGACCAATTATGTCGCAGCAAAAGGTGGAGTGAAATCCCCCAGTCTTTTTGCAAATGCAAAAAGACAGCCCCCTTTAGGCAAGGGGGCCGTTAGACTGTGCTGTTAATAAATTTTTGTTCTTGAATTATTACTTAAAATATCTGTTAAGTAAACCCTCAAACGCTTTACCGTGGCGGGCTTCGTCACGGGCCATTTCGTGAACGGTATCGTGAATGGCGTCAAGTCCCAATTCCTTTGCAAGTTTTGCAAGTTCGGTCTTGCCCATAGTGGCGCCGTTTTCTGCCTCTACGCGTACTTTTAAATTCTCTTTGGTGCTGTCGCTTACTACCTCGCCTAACATCTCGGCAAATTTTGCCGCGTGTTCTGCCTCTTCCAAAGCCGCCTTTTCCCAATAAAGACCGATTTCGGGATAACCCTCTCTATGTGCCGCGCGGGACATTGCAAGATACATACCTACCTCACAGCACTCACCGTTAAAGTTTTCTCTTAAACCGTCTATTATTCTTTGGTCAACGCCCTTTGCAACACCTATAACGTGTTCAGCAGCCCAGGTCTTTTCGCCTGCCTGCTCCTTAAATTTGCTTGCCGGTGCGTGACAAATCGGGCACTCTGCCGGTGCTTCTTCACCCTCATAAACGTAACCGCATACAAGACATACATACTTTTTCATTTTTTATTCCTCCGTAAAATATAATCTATTGCTTTGCGCAATTTTTACACAAACCATTTATAACCGTTACCGCGTTTTCGGATTTAAACCCACTCTTTTCGGCAAGTGAGAACAAACCGCTTTCGCTTGCATCTATATCAATAATCTCGCCGCACTTATTACAGTGCAGGTGAATATGATACGACCGCTCACAGTCATAGTGTTCAAAACCGTCACCCACGTTTACGGAAATTATCTCGCCGCTTTCTGCAAGTTCCGCAAGATTTCGGTAGACCGTACCAAGACTGATATTGGGCAACTGCTCTTTTACCGCGCCGTACACATCTTTCGCGGTAGGATGCGTTCTTACACTTCTGACATAAGAGAGTATCGCCTCACGCTGCTTTGAATAGTTTTTCATATTTCACCGCCAAAACAGTAATGATTACTATTTTTATTATACACATTTTCCCATACTTGTCAAGACATTCTTGACATTTTGCACTGTGTACTATAATATATTTATAATGAATTTTAGGACGAGGGTTGTATATGAATATAAGCGGAATATCAAACTCCGTTATAAGACGGCTACCGAGGTATTACCGATTTTTAAGCGAACTTAAGTCGGCGGGAATTTCAAGAATTTCCTCGGCGGAACTCGCCAAAAAAATGGGGGTTACGGCAAGTCAGATACGGCAAGACCTTAACTGTTTCGGCGGTTTCGGTCAGCAGGGTTACGGTTATAACACCGAACTTTTAAAAAATGAAATAGGCAAAATTTTAGGGCTTGACAATGCCGTTCCCGCAATACTCATAGGTGCGGGTAATTTAGGCAGAGCGGTTGCACTGCATATGAATTTTGACAGTCTCGGTTTTAAACTTATAGGCATTTTTGACCGCAAAGAGTCGCTTATAGGTCAGATGGTAAGAAATCTGCCGATAAGAAACGTTTCTTCGGTTGATGAGTTTTGCAGAGAAAACCTGCCTAAAGTTGCCATATTTTGTGTGCCTAAAAGCGAGGCAAACGCAGTAGCAAAGAATTTGGTTAAATGCGGAATCAAGGCATTTTGGAATTTCAGTCACTACGATTTTGCATCGGAATATCCCGATATAATAGTTGAGAATATGCATTTTTCGGACAGTTTGATGACACTTTCTTACAAACTTACAAATGATGAAAAGACCGATTAGGTATCTAACCCAATCGGTCTTTTATTTTAGTTCTATTATTGCCGCGAGATTCCCTCTGTTTGTGCCCTGCGCTCTATGAGAAAACATTTCCTCTTTATTACAGCAGGGGCAAATATCCGCAATATCTATATTTTCTTCCTTTATGCCTGCTAAAAGCAATATCTTTTTGTTTGCAAGTCGCAGGTCTAAAAGAAAATGAGTACCGTCAATTCGGGTAAATACGTCACTTATATCAATGGGAAGTTCCTTATACTTTTCGTAAACGGGAGTATCCACCTCATAACGTTCTTTACATATACAAGGGCCTATTGCCGCTATAGTATCGTTTGTGTTACAGCCAAACTCGTTTACCATTTTTTCGACCGTAACTTTGCCTATTTGCTTTACTGTGCCGCGCCACCCCGAATGTGAAGACGCGATAACCCCCTTTTCAGTATCGCAAAACAAAAGCGGTGTGCAGTCAGCAAACTGTGTTACAAGCGCTACGTTTTTACAGTTTGTTACAAGACCGTCCACATCGCAAAAAGAGGGTTTAGTAAAGCCCGTACCGCGATGCTTTTCTGTTACCGTTATTACGTTATTTGTATGCGTTTGTTTTGTAAAAACGAGATTATTTGTATCGGTGCCTATGGCAGAACAGATTATTGAATAGTTCTCTTTTACGGCAGATGTACTGTCGCCTCTGTTGAAACTCATATTCATAGAGGAAAAATATCCTTCGCTTTTACCGCCAAGGCGAGTGGTAAACGCGTGGTTTACAAGGTTGCACGCATCAAATTTAGGGAAGGTTATATATTTAAGTTCACCTTTTGTGTGAATGTTTACACTGTTACTTTTCATTTTCTTTACCCGAGATTTCGTTACATATTATTTCGGAATTGCGCTTATACTTTTCCACACGCTCACTGCCGTACTTTTCCTCAATAAACTTAAATGCCTTTGCGATTTCGGGAGGACGTGTGTTTTGTGAATGTGTGTCTGACGCGATAACGTATATCAAATCTTCTTTAAGCAGTTTAAGTGCCGCTTTTTTGAATATGGGGAGAAAAAGTGATGAGGCATTTAACTGCGCTATACATACTCCCTCTTTGACAAGTGCCTTTAATTTTCTGAACCCTTTTTGGTTATAATAGCGTTCTATATGCGCTATTATGGGGATAATTCCGAGTTGTTCGTTTAAATCTCTTATATCGGATATTACCTTATCGCTTACATTCATCAATGCAAGTTCCAAAAGCAGATAATTACTGCTTTCGATGCAGAGTTCCTTTACCGCCTTTATCTTGCCCATACCTTCAAAATAAAAGACCTCGCAACCTTTGTGCATATAGGGCAAACTTTTTTTGTCTGTTTGCTTCAAAAGTTCCTTATATGCGCTTAACCATTTTTCGCTGCGCTCTTCAAAACTTTCTATGCTCGGGGTAAAATGCGGAGTAAGTACAACATCGGTAACACCCTGATTTTTTAACATTTTCAAAAGTTTAAGCGATTCGTTTATATCTTTTGCGCCGTCATCAACAGCGGGCAGGATATGCGTATGAACATCAAGAATTTTCAACATTTACCCCTCCTTACACAGTATATTTTAAATGGGAAGATAAAAGTATATCTTCCCATTTTTTTATTTATTGCCGTCTTGCTTAATGTCGTTCGGATTACCTGCGGGGCGGGGTGACGAATACCCGTAGCCACCGTAACCGTAGCCGCCGTAGCCGTAACCGTAACCCGATTTAGAGCCGTATTTATAATACTTATTCATATAGCGGTATTTGCGGTATGAATAGCCCTTACTCTTTTGGGCAACACCGTTCATAATAGCGCCGAGCAGTTTTACATTGGCAAAATTTATTGCTTCTATCGAACGCTGAAGCGCATCGCTTAAGGTAAACTTTTCTCTTACTACCAAAATGATACCGTCCGTCTTAGGAGCGATAACAAGCGCATCGGATACCACGTTTATAGGCGGAGTATCTATTATTACCATACTGTAATTTTTTCGTATTTGCTCTATTAGTTTTTCAAATCTTTCACTGCCTAAAAGTTCAGAAGGATTGGGTGCCAACTGGCCTGCCGTTAAAACGTCAAGCGTGGGGCTTACCGATTTTACGGCATCTTTAAACTCACAAAATCCTGCTAAAACGTTTGAAAGTCCCGTATCGTTATCAAGTTTTAATTTCTTATGAATAGACGAACGGCGCATATCGGCATCGATAAGCAAAACCTTATCACCGAGTTGTGAAAATGCAATTACCACGTTTATCGCGGTAGTTGATTTACCTTCGCCTATTTCAGAACCCGATACGGTTATAACGTTGCCTTTCTTTTGAGGAAGCAGGAACATTATGTTTGTTCTTATCGACTTATATGCCTCCGCTACCGCAAATGGAACTTTTGAGCGATTTTGCGTACCGGTTTGCGATGCCTTTGAAGTACCGTATTCCTTGGTATCTTTTTTGATTATTTTATCAATACCCACCGTAATTACCCGCCTTTGCATAATTTTCGTTTGCGCCGGTTTCCTCAAAATCGGGCACTACACCGAGCAGCGGTATGCCAAAGTTTTCGGTAAACTCCTCACTGCTGTTGATAGTGCGGTTAAGCAGTTCTGTTAAGAGGAATACCACATAAACGGCAAGCGCGCCCAAAACGCCGAAAAGTACGGTTGTAAAGGTTGTTCGCGGTGCAGTCTGACTTGAAATGCCCGCGTTTTCGGTACACTTTGAATATGAATTCGGTATATATTCCTTTACGTATTCAGGTGCTATATTAACAAACGTGTTTACAAGTTTTATGGATTCTTCTCTATCGGACGAAGAAAAAGTAACGTCTACAAAGAGCGATTCGTCACTCCTTCTTGAAACCGAAGCCATAGACATTAAAGCCGTATACGAGAACTTATTGCCCGTTTTCCTTGAAAGAGTTTTATAAAGTTCGGGGGTTTTTAAAATATCAACCACAGTATCGGCTACCGAAAGCGAAGCGGAAAGGTCGGAAGTTTTAATGGAAGAAGAGGTGGTGCTTTGGTTTATTTCAGTGTCTACCAAACCGCCGTTTGTTACCATAACCGAAGCGGTTGCGGAGTATTTTGGAGTCGCGATAAATTTACAATATACGAATGCCGCGCCCGCAAATACAACTGCCGCCAAAACAAGTGCCCACAAGCGTTTCCAAGCTATTTCCAACAAATACATTACCGAGATATCTTTCATTTTCAACACCTTTATTGTTTATAATGTTATATACACACAAAAATATAATATCATTTTATTTGTTTATTTTCAAGAACTTTTTATTGAGCGCATCATAACTTGACTTTATTTCACCGTAGTTATTATACGCATCCTCGTATACCTCTATAATAAAGTTACCGTTAAATCCGCAGTTTTTTGCATTGCAAAATAAATTTTCAAAATCAAATTCACCGTTGCCTGGCAAAAGGCAGTCGCTTAACCTTGTACTGTCGCTTATATGAATATGCTTTACCTTATCGCCTACTGCGGCCAAAACGTCAAACGGTGAATAGCCGCCGCGTATTGCCTGCTTTATATCAAGACATATACCGCTCTTTTCTCCCGAGATTTCTTTGAATTTTTTAAGGAATTCCAAACTGCCCGCCCTGAAATTTACCACGTTTTCCTGCAAGAGCACGGCGCCGTTTTGCTCAACCGTTTCGGCGACCTTTAAAAATTCATATATATACTCGGTATCGTTAAGCACCTTATTCGGTTTGCCGCCGTGCATAATAATATATTTTGCACCGAACATTGCCGCTATTTCGGCATACCGTTTATACCAGTTGATTCCCTCTGTGTACCGTCTTTTATAAGCGGAAAAAAGCATAAAAGACTCCGAAAGTGACATTGTAGGGTGAATAGATACCACATTTATCCCGTAATAATCGGCAATATTTTTAAGTTCGTTTACAAAGTCACTTTCAAGCTCACATAAAGCATTAAAAAATATCTCGGCGGTTTTTATTCCGCTTTTGCCTATTTGCTTTAGCGACTCCTCGGTTAACATCGGATAATAGCACGAGGTCGAAACACCTATATTCATATATTCTCCTCCGCCGTAACAAAAACTGTTTTATTGGTGGTGTAAATTACCATACCGGGTTTTGCGCCGCTCGGCTTTTTAACGAATTTTACCGAAGTATAATCAACCGGCACGTTGGACGAATTTCTGCCTTTTGAATTCTTGGCCGCAAGTTTTGCAGCAAACTCTATTGTTTCGTCGCTTAATTCGCTACCGCCGTTAAAGACAATAACGTGTGAACCGTGTATACCTTTTGTATGAAACCAGGTATCACCTTTGGAGGCAAGTTTTGTTGTTATATAATCGTTTTGCAGATTGTTTTTGCCCACTACCACTTTAAACCCTTGCGGTGACGTATACTCATCAAACTGCATAGTTGCTTTCTTTTGCTTTGATTTTGTGTTTTGCCGTATGTATTTTTGGTCGGCAAGTTCTTCTTTTATAAGAGAAATATCTTTTACTGTTTTGCACCGTTCAAGATTTTCCGTTACCGACTGCAAATAGTCTATTTCGGTTTCGTCCTCTTTTATAAGAGATGCCAATGTCTGCTCGGCAACACATGCTTTTTTATAATCTTTAAAGTATTTCGCCGCCGCCTTTTGCGCGGGGATTGCAGGGTCTAACTTTATTGTGATTTCGGATAAGTTTTCATCGTAAAAATTTTGCACCGTAATGCTTGTATCCCCGTTTTTAATGCGGTGCAGATTTGCTTTTATAAGTTCGCCGTAAATTCTTAAATGTTCTCTTTCCTTTGACTTTTCAAGGTCTGCTTTTCGGATATTAAGCCGCTTGCTTGCTCTTGCAAGCGCATTTTTAACGGTCTTTTGAACATCTGCCGACATTCGCTTTATTCTTACACCGTTTTCCTTTTCGGCATAAAATTCGTCTAAAAGGTCACTTAAACTGCAAAAATACTTTTTTGTATAATTTTCACCGTACTGCGAAACATCGGTGTGACAAAAATCCATAGGTGTTTTATCGGGCGAATATATTATTACCGCACTGTTTTTACCGATTATGCCGTCTCTTAAAATTTCGACCGCTTTTAACGCTTTTTCGTAACTTAAATCTTTAACCGCAATGTCTATGCAGTTTGCCTTAAACGCTGTTTCTCTTGCAAAAAGCGGAGATATACCCTCAAAAGTACAAACAATTGCCTCGGATAAACTTTTATCTTTTGCTTTAAGTATTTCATTTGCCGCGCTTTCGTTGCTTTCGTTTAATATATCCGTCTTATTTTGCGGTGCGGGATATTCATAAATTGCACCGGGGGCTATAATTCGGGTACTGTTTTCAATATCGCTTCTTCTTGCGGCATCTATTACCTTTGAGTTTTGGTCAAGCAAAATTATGTTGCTTGAGTTGCCTATAAGTTCACACACTATCTTTAAATCTACGGTGTCACCCATCTCGTTATGCGCTTCAAAGCAGAATGTGAGCACCCTTTCAAGCCCCGACTGATAAACGTCTTTTAATTTTGCCGCAGAAAAATACTTGCGCACAAGCATACAGAACATCGGCGGTGTTTCTAATGTGTCGGGCTTTTCTTCAGTAAAATTCACCCTTGCGCTGCCTGACGATAAAGACATATATAACCACTTTGAAAAACCTTTTTTGCGCATAAAAAGCGCCAGCGCATCTCTTGACGGTTGGTAAATTTTATCAATATGACATTCGTTTGCCGCTTTAAGTTCGGTTACAAGTTTACTTAAAAATACGCCGTCAAGCGCCATAGTTTTCCTCCAATAGTTTATTGAGTTTACATAAAACTTCGTTGCTTGAATTTTGCGCCCCTTTATTGCAAGAGCCGTCAAGCAACTGCACTCTCTTGCTATATATCCGTATCTGCTTTTCAAGATATTCTTTACTTAACGCGTTATCGAATTTAAGCGCACCGACAAGAAGCGAAAATTCGTCAAATTCCCGCTTTATGCCGTCATATTTTGCGCAGATTATACTGTATATTTTTCCTTTTTCTTTTACGGGGGTTTCTTCGGTTATTAAATAGCCGTTTTCATTAAGAAATCTGCGCAGTTTATGTATTGCGGTCATAGGTTGCAAGATTAAGTTTATATCGCGGTCGGGCAAAAAGGTACAGTCGGTAATTATTTTTGATATTACCTCGCCGCCCATTCCCGCTATTATTACGGTATCGGCATCTTCCCTTTTAACACCCGATAAACCGTCACACAAAACAAGGTCTACACCGTTTGCATTAAACCGCTTACAGTTGCTTTTGGCGTTTTCGAGCGGCTTTTGTCTTATATCGGTAGCGGTCACTTTTTTATATTTCCCCGAAAGATAAAGATAAGCGGGCAAATATCCGTGGTCGGTCCCCACGTCACAAACACTCTTGCCCGCTTGTATCTTACCCGCTATGATTGATAATCTCTCACTTAAATTAAGCATTATTTGTTAAAGTGCTCGTTAAGTTTTTTAATAAGTTCTTCACAGTCGGTTCCGTGTACGGCGCACGCCTGCTTTATAGACTCGCCTCTTGACGCGGGACAGCCAAGACAGTGCATACCTATTGCGAAAAAGTATTCCGCAGCGCTGCTGTCCATATCAAGAACATCGCCGATTAACATATCTTCTGTGATTTTCATAAGTTCTACTTCCTTTTTTATAATATCGGATCTGCTTTTAAATCTTTACGCGAATGATTGTATAACTTTCTGCCGTCAAGCGCCCAAACCTTACCTGAAAAATCCTTTTTGCCTGCGCCCAAAAGCGCTTCTTTCATTTCATAAATTCTTGAATCCATAAGGTCAAGTTCGCTTAACAGTTCCGCTTCCAAAAACATAGGTCTTACCGCGGCGCCGAATTCCGGCTCGCCGTGATGCGATAAAAGCATATGCTGAAGCAACATCGCAGTTTCTTCGCTTATGCCGAGCTTCTTTGCGTACTCGCCTACCTTTGCGGCTCCCATTGCAAGATGTCCTAACAGGTTACCTTTAACGCAATAGCCCTCCGCTATTCCTGTATCGTTTACGGTGTATTCTTCAAGTTTTGAAATATCATGAAGCATAGCCCCTGCTATTAGCAATTCCCTATCCGCAAACGGATATACATCGCAAACCTTTTCGCAAAGTTTAATTATTGAAAGTGTATGCATTAAAAGCCCGCCGCGCAAAGCGTGATGCAGTTTAAATGCCGCAGGCCAATATAAAAGTTTTTCGCGGTTATCTTCGTAAATTGCAAGAACTATACTTTTAAGTTCGCCGTCACCGAAATTTGACGCGATTCTTATTATTTCATCGTACATCTCTTTTGAAGAATACGGTGCGCTTCTTACAAAATCTTCGGGTTTTACCCCGTCTGACTCGGTAGTAAGACGGATTCTGTCAATCCGCAGTTGATCGCTTCCGTTATACTGCGAAACCGTACCTCTTACCTTTACTATATCGTTTAACTTATATTCGCCGTGTTCCGCTTTATTATACCGCCAGAGTTTAGCGTTTATTTCGCCGTCGGCATCGCCTAAAGTAAAGTCAAGATAAACGTCACCCTTTGAGGAGGTTTTTTCTTCTACCGACTTTACAAGCAATATACCGTCAACCTTACCCAAATTGTCAATCGGTGTAAAATTCATAACTGTTATTCCTTTATTATTATGTTTTCTCTTGCGGGACCGTTACTTACCATACAAAGTTTAAAGCCGATTTCTTTTTCGATAAACTCTATATAGTTACGGCAGTTTTCGGGCAGGTCTGAATACTTTGTGATGCCCGATACATCACACTTCCAACCCGGTAGGGTTTTAAGTACCGGCTTTGCCTTTTCAAGTTTTGAGGTTACGGGAAAATCTTTTGTAATCTCGCCGTCAATTTCATAACCTACACAAACCTTTATCTCGTCAAGATAACCGAGCGCATCTACAACGGTAAGAACACCGTGGGTAGTTCCCTGCACTTCACAACCGTAACGGGTTGCAACACAGTCAAACCAGCCCATTCTGCGCGGTCTGCCTGTGGTGGCACCGTACTCGCCGCCGTCACCGCCGTGGTCACGCATCTGTTTTGCTTCTTCACCGAATATTTCGCTTACGAAAGCGCCTGCGCCTACTGCGGAAGAATATGCCTTTATTACGGTGTAAACTTCTTTTATCGCATAGGGCGGAACGCCTGCGCCTACTGCACCGTATCCCGCTATGGTATTGGAAGACGTTACCATAGGATAAATGCCGTGGTCGGTATCTTTAAGGGTGCCGAGCTGACCTTCAAGCAATACTGTTTTGCCCGCCTTGTCCGCCTCGTAAACAAGTTTTCTTACGTCACCTACAAAGTCCTTGATACCGTCACGCCAAGCCATCATTTTATTAAATATTTCGTCAACCGAAAGTTTCGGTTTATGATACAAATTTTCAATTAAAATGTTCTTTACTTCAAGTGTTCTTTCAAGTTTCTCTCTTAATGCCTTTTCGTCAAAAAGTTCGCATACCTGAAATCCCGTTTTTGCATATTTATCCGAATAAAACGGCGCGATTCCCGACTTTGTGGAGCCGAAACTTGCCTTGCCGAGCCGCTCTTCCTCGTAAACGTCAAATAAAACGTGATACGGCATTACCATCTGGCAACGTTCCGATATCATAAGTTTGGGTGCGGGTACACCCTGCGCGATTATATCGTTATATTCCTTTAAAAGTTTATCAACATCAAGTGCCACACCGTTACCTATACAGTTTATTACACCGTCATTAAACACACCTGACGGCAACGTATGAAGTGCAAACTTACCGTATTTGTTTTTTATGGTGTGACCCGCATTGGCACCGCCCTGAAATCTTACAACTATATCGGCTTCACTTGCGAGCATATCGGTAATTTTACCCTTGCCTTCATCGCCCCAGTTAGCACCTACTACTGCCTTTACCATTTCTATTCCCCATTTACTAAAAAATTACTTTGTTATTATACTACACTTTGCCGTTTTATTCAAGTATATTAGAAAGTATTTTATTGTGTCGAACGGTAAATATGAGCGGCAGCCCCAAAACAAGACACACCGCAAGTTCCCCTAATCCTACTAATGCGGCACAGGTTAAAAATCCTATAGCGGTAACGGTGCCTTCCGATAAAAAAAGCGATATCTCGGCACCTACTACCAAAGCATTAAAAAACACAGGGGACAACAGCGATATTACGGGTATTTTCTTTATGCACAGATTTCTTGCATAGTAACTTAAAAATGCGGCGCAAAGAGTCGCTATTGTGCCGAATATCATATCTATCGGGTTAAACGATGCTATATTTGATATAAAGCAACCTACTGCAAGTCCGGGTATTGCGGCGGGGGTAAATACGGGAAGTACCGTAAGTGCCTCCGAAATTCTGAACTGTATCTGACCGTACGAAAGTCCCGCAATGTTGCCTACAAGCGTAAGCGATGCGTAAAGCGCCGCTATAACGGCACCGATTACAAGATTTTTAGTGCTTTTTTTCATTGTGAAAGCCCCTTATAATACACTACTACCATAGCATCACACCGCTCGTTTTCCTTATGCCCTGCGTGGCCTTTTACCCAACATATAGTGACATCGTGAATATCGAGCAGTTTTAAAAGTTGCTCCCATAAATCCACATTGAGCGCCGGCTTTTTATCCGCTTTTTTCCAACCGTTTTGCTGCCACGATTTAGCCCAGCCCTTTTCGATGCCGTCACTCACGTATTTTGAGTCGGTTACAAGTCTTACCATGCACGGCTCTTTAAGGGCGGAAAGTCCCTTTATTACCGCCATAAGTTCCATGCGGTTATTAGTGGTCTCTTTTTCGCCGCCCGAAAGTTCTTTTTAGTGGTTACCGTAACGCAGTATGGCTCCCCAACCGCCCGGTCCCGGATTGCCTGAACACGCACCGTCGGTAAACAGTTCTATGTATTTTTGTTTATCCATACTTCACCTAATACTTTCTGTAACTGCCGATTACTTTGCCGAGTACAGACGGCTTTTTAGGATGTATCGGCTCAAAATCTTCGTTTTCGGGCATAAACACAATACTGCCGTCTTTATTTATAACAAGACGTTTTACAGTGGCGCTGTCCTCATCCATACCTATGATTATATCTCCGTTTTTGCAGGGCGCATTTTTATCGGCTACTACTATATCTCCGTCAAGTATACCTGCGTTTTTCATACTTAAACCCGATACTTTTAAAGCAAAAAGTCCGGTTGAATCTTTGGTGGGATATGGTATATAGTCCACTATCTGCTCTCCCGCAAGTATCGGTGTGCCCGCCGTAACCTTGCCTACAAGCGGTACCATAGCGGAACTGCATTCACCCTCTAACATTATCGCTCTTGAATGGTGACGGTCAATTTTTATGTAGCCCGATTCCTCGAGCATATTTAAAATCGCGTGTACGGTAGAGGTTGATTTTATCCCCGTTTCGTCCCGTATCTCCCTGACTGACGGCGGATACCCCTCCGCTAATTTTTTAACTATGAAATTGTAAACCCTCGTTTGCTTTTCGTTAAGCGGTGATTTGGGCATAAAGTCCCCTCCATCGAACATTTATTCGTTTTTATTATATCACCTTTTTTGCTTTCTTTCAACACCCTTTTCTTTAGGTGCAAAAATTTCTTTAAGCCCGAACAAAAGTATACCTGCGCCGAATATCTTTGCAAGGTATTTTGCGCCTATAAATCCTGCTAAATTATATCCGAAAAAGGCGCCCGCCACACCGCCTATGCAGACCGTTAATACGGTTTTCCACTTTATCTGTTTTTTAAAAGCATAAATTGCGGTTGCGGTTATTCCGATAGGTATAAAGAAAAGCAGATTTATACCCTGACTTTCAAGTTCCGGTGTGGCAGTATAAAGCGAAAGATACATAATAAGCACCGCACCGCCGCCGAGTCCCATTCCGCCTATAAGTCCCGAAAGAAAACCTGCCGTTATTACCGTTAAATTCATCGAAGCAACATCCTTATTCCCGCATAGACCATAAATCCGCCGAATATTCTTTTTAAAAGCGAGGGTGAAATTTTTTTAAGCAAGAGTGTTCCTACCGCGGCACCTGCAACACCCGACGGCATATATACCCATGCTTTACTGAGTGTTACGTACCCCTTAAAAAGATAAAGAGATGCACTTACAAGCGTTATCGAAACTACTACCGCAACGGCATTCGCATGGGCGGATTTAGTGTCAAGTCCGTGTCGTTTAAGTACCGGCACCGCAACTATTCCGCCGCCCGCACCGAGCGTGCTGTTTACAAGTCCTATTAAAAACCCTTCAAAGAAAGTTATAAGTCTTATCTTTGCTTTTTTAAGCATTAAATCACCTAAA
>JAKSQL010000296.1 GCA_024404125.1 Clostridia bacterium | reverse complement strand
AATAATCAGATGAATAATAATAATTTCGGCAAGGGATACTTCACCAATATGATGCTGGCAGAGGACGGAAAGTATACAAATGTCCTTTCGGAGTTTACGACCGATAGCAAGAACTACAAAGAATTGAAATACGACCCGGGTGTTTTTGTATTCTACTATGACGACCTCCTGTTTAACGACGGCGACTGGTCGGGCGAAGGCGGAGCATTTGAGTATGATTACGGTGTTTTGTGCGGAAGCGTACTCGATTATGACGGCAACGACCTGCCCGAAATAACAATGTCGCTTAAATCGATAAATAAAAAGGTAAAGCTTGACGAATACGGTAATTTCGAGTTTAATAAACTCTCCGCAGGAAAATATGACCTTTATTTATCTGACGGTGAAAAAGACCTCTTATGTTCGCAGGTTGAAATCATAAACGGTAAAACTCTTAACCTTCCGGTAATTATGTACCACGGCAAAGTGCTTGCTCAACCTGAAGAAACCGATGTCAATACTACCGTTAATACCGTAACGACCACTACCGATGATGTAGAGCAGGTTCCGTACGAAGAGATTGTTGACGACGGCTACGATTATGACGATTATGACGATTTCGGAGAAGAAACCGAAGAGCTCGGCGGTTACGGTATACTTAACGGCATTTACTATGACAGAAGCGGTAAAACCATTAGCGGTGCCAAGCTTTATATAAGCAAGAGCATTTATGCCGAAACCAACAAAAAGGGTGAGTTTACTTTCGGTAAACTGAAACCTGCCGAATACGGAATCTATTCGAAGGTCGGCAATAAGTTCCGTTTGCTTAAAAAAGTTGAAGTTAAAGAAAACAAGATAATAATCGCCAAAGTTTTAGAGGCAAAAACTGATAATAACAGTAACTTATTGCTGATTATCCTCATTTGTGTCGGCGGAGTTGTGTTCTTGGCTGCGATAGCATTTTTGACGGCTCTCTTTATAAAGAAGCGGAAATTAAGCGGCGTTAAGGCTTAAATCAATT
>JAKSQL010000295.1 GCA_024404125.1 Clostridia bacterium | reverse complement strand
GAGTATTCGCTCACCGCCCAAAAAGGACAGTATTTTTTCGTCGCCGTCAAAAATATCGGCAACTATTTCTATGTTATCTGCATTTTCGGAACACTCGGTGATTATCTCTATGTTTTTATTCCTTACCGAAGTGCGAACGCACACATCGGATATATGGACACTGTTCATAATATGAAGTGAAACATTACCCCAAATGCCTCTTACGGTCTCGCCGTACCACGAGCCGATAAGTCCCACCGTTTTATCTTTGCCCGAAGGTATTTTAACCGTTTCAAAGGAAGTACAAACTATCTCAAGTTTGTTTTCATTATCTTTCAGAAAATCGGTTATATCGGCAAAAAGCGGAAGATACATTTCGTTCCATTCGCAGACAAATTCTTCGTTGCAGTACACCGCCGCTCTTTGAGCTACATTTTCGATTTTTAAGAAAACCCTTTCGTTTTCTTTGTATTCCACATCGAAAAAGCGTCTGTATACCGCCGTATCCGCCTTGTTCCATGCCTTTGGATAACCGAAAATGTCATACGGCGTATACTCTTTATAAGATACGCCGTTACTTACCCAACTTGAAGGAACCGTTATGCTTTTTGTGTATTTTCGCGCAGGATTTAACGAAGTGTCACAGACAACATTATAAAGCGGACAAAAATCCCATTTTCCGTTCAGATTTACCGATTTTCGCATAACGCTTCCCTCTCTTTCGAGTATTTAAAATACGCGTCTTCCGTTTTTAAAGAAGACCGGTATTGTATCTATAGGTGCTTTTGCAGTTACCGTAGTTCCTCCGTGATATGTATTGCCATCGGTGTCTTCCCAATCGGCACCGCACGGCAGATACACCTCTCTATCTGTTGCGCCCTGCTGTAAAACGGGAGCAACAAGAACATCGTTTCCGAACATATACTCGGTGTCTATATCCCAGACCTTTTCGTCATTGCAAAAATCAAGAAACAGCGGTCTCATAATCGGGATACCGTCATTATGTACTATATCAGTTTGCTCTTTTAT
>JAKSQL010000294.1 GCA_024404125.1 Clostridia bacterium | reverse complement strand
TATATATAACCGTTGAAAATCCGGTAAGCAATTCCGTATCAGTAAACAATCTTACCAGTTCAAAGGCAGATACTCTGTCGCACGGTTACGGTATTTTCAATATGAAAAGTATTGCAAAAAAGTATAACGGTGAAGTTTTGTTCACAATCGATGACAATATGTTCAAAACTAATATATATATGAAAAACATACCGACTAAATAATAAGTTACCTGCAAGCATGGATAAGTATCGTTGAATTTAGTACAACAGCAAAAAGCACCTTTATGGTGCTTTTTGTTTTTGTGCAATAGCGTAACTTATAAAAGTTTATTTTTCGTCTTATTTTCGGTACGGTTTTTATTATTGCTGATATTCCTTATAAATACTAAGGTTTTCGCATTTTTGTGTATTATATTTTGTACTATATTCTATACTTCGTTCTGTATTGCGTTCTTGTAAAAAGTGTGTTATAATTTAGCATATTTTACAAAGAAAGGTCAAAAAGTATGACTAATACACTTATTATCATCACCATCATCGCATATCTTGCGTTTATGGTTGCTATCGGTATTTTTTCATCAAGAAAGACCAAGAACACCGGTGACTACTACCTCGGCGGCAGACGTCTCGGTCCTCTGGTTACCGCGATGAGTGCCGAGGCTTCCGATATGTCCAGCTGGCTCCTTATGGGTCTGCCCGGACTTGCTCTCACCGCAGGTATTGCCGAAGCGTTCTGGACCGCAATAGGTCTTTTCATCGGTACTTATCTGAACTGGCTCATCGTTGCGAAGAGGCTCAGAAAGTATTCCGAGAAAACCAATTCTACAACGATTCCCGACTTCTTCTCTAACCGTTTCAGAGATAAGAGCGGTACGCTTCTTGCAATATCCGCTATCTTTATTATTGTATTCTTCGTTCCTTACACAGCATCCGGTTTCTCCGCGGTAGGTAAGCTTTTCAACACGCTTTTCGGTGTTGACTACCACGTTGCGATGATTATCGGCGGTATCATAATCTGCATTTACACAGTTC
>JAKSQL010000293.1 GCA_024404125.1 Clostridia bacterium | reverse complement strand
TAAACATTCGTTAAAAGCATCGGCATCCTGCGCCGTGCCCTGGGCAAATCTGCCTTCCCATAATTTCATAGGCATAATCTCCGTGATTTTTATTGACTTACCTACCCCAAATAGGGTAAAATAATATTATATGGAATATTAGTATAAGCGTTCAAAAACGCCTTTCCAATATTTTACTATTTTTTTTCAGTATTATCAAGCTATTTCGAGGAAATATTTGTGATTATTTTAGGAATTGACCCGGGTATTGCTACAATGGGCTTCGGGGTAATAGAAAAATTACCAAACGGTAATAATATCCCCTTAGATTACGGCGTGGTAAAAACGCCCAAAGAGGAGAGCCTGCCCGTAAGACTTGCCCTTCTGGAACAGGGTATTAATAAAATTTTAGATAAATACCACCCCGATGAAGTAGCTTTGGAAGAATTGTTCTTTACCAAGAATATTACGACGGGTATCGCCGTAGCGCAAGCGCGTGGGGTAACGCTGTTGACTTGCGTAAAAAAATGCGGCAAGCTCTACGAATATACGCCTATGCAGATAAAGCAAGCGCTTACCGGCTACGGCAGGGCAGATAAACAGCAAATGCAGCAGGTGGTCGCGTCCATTTTACGACTCAAAGGCATTCCCAAGCCGGACGACGCGGCAGACGCCTTGGCGGTAGCGCTGTGCCACGCGCATACGGCGCGGTTCGGCGGGTTGTTTACCGTAGAAAATATGACCAGACGAAAGGGACAAAACACGGTTACGACGGTCAAGCCGATCTCGTCGTTCCGTAAGGAGGATTTATGATCGCATACTTAAAAGGCAGTGTGCTGGCGGTAACGGGAGAAAGTGCCATCATCGTGAATAACGGCGTGGGTTACGAGGTATTTTGTTCGGGCTCGGCGTTTGGCGCGGTGCAGGCGCATCCGCAGGAAGTAGAGCTGTTTACCTATTTGCAGGTAAAGGAAGACGGATTTACCTTGTACGGTTTTACTTCGCTTACCGAAAAGGGATTGTTTTTAGATTTGATCT
>JAKSQL010000292.1 GCA_024404125.1 Clostridia bacterium | reverse complement strand
TTGATACATTGTGGATTGGTTCGCGCACCGGCAGAGATAATCATATTGACGGTTGGCATGACGGTGTTCACTGTCACGGTCTTATGCCGAATTTGATGCAAAGCCGTATACCTTACCGGTCATATTATGCCTATACCTTGTTTTCAAAATATATAAGGGACGGTAAAATTTTTAAGGGAGAAAACTCACAGGAAAAAGAGCTTTGTTGCACCGCTGCTTTGAATAATGACGGTAGTATGGCAATAGCTGTTATCAATTCAGGGCTTTTCAGTAAGTCTTTTGTCCTTAATTTTGATAAAGGGCTTGAGCATTTGACATTTTACCGCCATTTGTTTGTATGTACGGAAAATTACAAGGATGATAACGCAATAATAATTCCTAGTGATAAAGTGCTTAAAAATATAACAGGTACACTTAAAGATACTCTTCCTGCCGGCTCAGTTGCGGTTTATACTACGGAAAAATAACTTTAAACTATTTCTGAATCTTTTTATGGAGGAATAGCGGTCAGTAAGCTTATTCAAATAAAAAAATAAGTCAGATTTTGGGAGGACTTTATGAAATACCCTGATTACTGTAAAACGATTGTTGATGTAACAAAAGCGCCGTATTTTGCGGATAACAGCGGCAAAACCGATTGCACCGCCGTATTAAGGCAGGTGTTTGACGATTTGCTTTCAAGAGAAATCAAAGGTATTTCCGATGCAAAAGCAAAACTTGATACAATGGGTGAAAATGATGTTTATATCGGGTTTGAAAACCGTAAGGAAAACGGCCATACCGATGTGATTTTCCCCGAGTTTGTACCTGACGCGAGAATAATTTATTTTCCGTCAGGTGTTTATTTAATAAGCGATACTCTCTCTTATACCTTTAAGGATTTTAAAAATATTTTAAAATCAAAATATTTTTCCGAGCTTGCACGCGGAATTCACATTATGGGTGAAAGCAAAGAAAATACCGTAATCCGGCTACAAGATTACAGTAACGGTTTTGACACAGAGAAGTATGTTGTTTCA
>JAKSQL010000291.1 GCA_024404125.1 Clostridia bacterium | reverse complement strand
CTGCCTGCTCTGCAGTAAGAGCCGCATTGTCGATTGAGTCGTAACGAACCGCACTCTTTGAAAGAGCAGCGTTAGCGCCAACCGAAACAACACCGAACATCATTACAAGTGCAAGCACAAGACTTAACAATTTCTTTGATTGTTTCATTTTATTACCTCCATATTTTCTGTACGCCAATACAAAAATACGCGTGCGTTAATGAATTGCGAGCCGCGGTCACGCACCGCCCCACGGCTAAAGCAACTCCGTCACGATTCCCCCTTTCAAAGATTTCCGCGCGGCTTTTGCCGCATTCGGATAGACTAACGTATTAACCGCGGGCACATTTCGCCGTGTGCGAAACGGGGCGTTGCCTTTCGGAATGCAAATAACAGCGTTGCGAAATAGCGGGATTTATTACAAAACATGACAAGCAGCGCCACCCGAAAACGCACAGAAAAACTCCGCCCGGGGATAGGTTTACCCCGCGTAAGGGTAGAATACCCCCACTGCCCCGTATATATGGTCATTGTTATATTACCGCACCCGGGCAATAATGTCAAGGGATTTAAAAGAAAAAACCGTGAAAAAAATTCTTAATAAAACCTTAATTTTCAAAAGAAAAAATAAAAATTTTGCTATACTATTATATATATGCCTTTTCGGCGATAAACCGCTTTAGCGATTCGCGCACCGAAAGCTCTTTTATTGTTCCGTTACAGCAATATGAGGTGAAAGCTTTTCAAACCTTTGCCGCACAGCGTAAAGTAATCTGCTTTACACCGCACCGCATATCCCCTTTTTTTGTTTCTGTCGCTCCTATTGCGCATTTTTTTACAAGCCCGCCGTTTCCCCCGGCGCTGTAAAGGCATTTACTTTACGTTTTTTGATGAAATTCCCGATAAAACGACAACAAACGACAAGAATTTACAAAAAACAACCGAACGGCATATAATATTCGCCGTTCGGTCACTTTATTAACCTGATGTTTTATCAATGTGTAAAGTTGTATAGCTTTACATAAATTTGAACGCATTTCA
>JAKSQL010000290.1 GCA_024404125.1 Clostridia bacterium | reverse complement strand
TTTGGTCTGCTGATCTGCCACAGGCATTTTTCTTCGTATTCCTTGTATTGCTTGGACGGAGATATAAAAGGTTTGCCCGTCCTGCTATTCACAAAAATCTGCTGACTGTTTTTCTTACTTATCGGCGGTAATGGTATTGCAAATTTAATCATATTTATCTCCGCATTATTGTATTAGTTGCGCTTTGTTTCCCGTTAGGCTCTCCCAACGCTTGACGATTACGTCGCAATACTTCGGGTCAAGTTCAAGCATATAGCAAGCACGTTTTAATTGTTCACAAGCGATAAGCGTGCTACCACTACCGCCGAACAAATCAAGTATGCTATCGCTTTCACGGCTACTGTTTTTTATGAATTTTGCCAACAGTTTTATAGGTTTCATTGTTGGGTGTAAATCGTTTTTAAGCGTTTTATTTTCCCGAATAATATCGGGCGTCTGTTCTTCCAAGAGTTCCTTTATTGCGTCACGCAGTTCAAATTCATTCATAAGGTCAACGTCTTCAATGACGCTTTTTTGCTTGCGCTTACCGTACCAGCTTGCAACGGTTTTACCTTTGCACCCGAACAAGCACGGTTCATACATATTTTGATATTTGCTACCGCCTAAAACTATTTGATTTTTTACCCATATAAGTTCTTGCTTGAACGTTAGCCCGCCTGCAGCCATAGTCGTGATAAAAACACCGTTTCCCAATTCTTTATAAAAAACATAGCAACTTGCGCCGTCTTTCATTCCTTCGTGCATGGTAGCGTAAACATCGGTTAAAAATGTTTCAAAATCATCGTCGGGCATATTGTCGTTTAATATTTTGTTTTTTTCGCGCTTTTCCTTTGGCGTTCTGCCTGCGCCCTCATAAGCCATATTATATGGTGGGTCGGTTACAACCAGCTCCACAAGATTTCCGTCAAGAAGTTTTTTCAAATCGTCACTTGAGGTACTGTCACCGCACATAAGACGGTGCGCTCCGAGAACGTATATATCGCCTCTTTTTGAAAGAGGTTCGTCAATCTCTTCTAATGCT
>JAKSQL010000029.1 GCA_024404125.1 Clostridia bacterium | reverse complement strand
TCCGTAGCTCAGCTGGATAGAGCGACCGCCTCCTAAGCGGTAGGTCGGAGGTTCAAATCCTCTCGGGAACGCCAACAAAAAGCGCACTTTTGTCTACCAAGACCAAGTGCGCTATTGATGTTGCCTTCGGCTATAATGTGTGCTTACGGACAATATCATTTCAAACAGGAATTTTCGGATTTTACTTGTTGCGTTTTCAAAAGTGATAAGTTATGACAAAAAGTGAATATAATGGAATAAAAAACATATAAAAAGGAGATTTATGACTGTGAAAAAGAGAAAAATTCACTTATCGGCAGTATTGCTCGTGCTTACTTTCCTGTTATCGGCATGCGGTGTCAAAAGCGAATACAAAAAAGGCGCTACATATAAGTGGAATGTTGTAAACAAACACTACGAAAACTTTACAGACCTCGGAGACTACGTTATTGACGTTGACGAACATACTGACTTTGATTCTGAAAAAGCCCTTTCATTTTCAAATGCCCGCTATGACAAATGGGCAAAGCTTCCCGGCGGCGCTTGCTCGGCGCTTGGAACTCAAGCAAAGAACGGCGACGTTTTAATCGGCAGAAACCTTGATTTAACCGTTTCGCAGTTTCCGTGCTATGTAACTCACGTAAACCCCGTAGACGGATTTAAATACAAAACCATAAACTTCACCTATGACGAATTGTTTATTGAGGGCGATACCTATGAAACGCTGTTAAGCAAAGGAAAAATTGACGAAGAATATTACAATGCACTTCCCTTGCTTGCCTCTGATTCGTTCAACGAAAAAGGTCTTTATCTTGAATACAATATGAGGGCTTACGAAGAATATATGATTTGCAGCGGAACAAACCCCGATTCGCCAAACAGAATTTGTACCATTTCACTTCCATTTGTTGTTGCCGCAAACTGTGCTACCGTTGAAGAGGCGCTTGATTACATCCGCAATTACATTAGTGTTTACACTATGCTTGACGAATCGGTGGCTTCGGGGTGGAACCTTTGCTTTATGATAGGTGACGCCACCGGAAAATACGGTTTAATAGAAATTGCCCGTAACGAAGTGATGTATCTGCCTTATCAGCACGGTCAGGGCAACTATTATATAACTCCCAAATGGAATGTTCTTTCAAAAGGGCAGTCGGGTTACGGCAGACTTCAGTTCGGCATTGAGCGTATTGATAAAGTACAAACCGAAAAAGATATGGCTGACCTGATGGAAAAAATTATGTGGAGAAATGAAATTCTCAACGTTGAATATGCAAAAAGAGATGCGCACGGGCACATTCAGTTTTTAGATAAAGATGGAAATCCGTCTCTTGATTGGAGAAGCGATAATGTTTTCTTGATTCCGGTCAACGAGGAGGGCAAATACGTTGATATATATGCCGAAAGCCCGACCGAAGAAGCATCTCTTGTAAAAAGTTATAAAGAGGCCTCCGACAGAGTTAAGGTAAACCAATCCTCAGAGGGTGACGAAGAAAAAGCGGCTTTGTACACCGAATACTTAACAAGAAGCAATCTGTATTGGGCATCGGACGATGCAAATTTTGAGGAACTTCAAAAAGGGCTCATTGATTACTACACATATTCGGGTATCAAAGATATGCTCGAGGAATACTACAAAGGGAACGAAAAACCCTTAAGAGATAACTCAAACATCTGGACAACGGCATTGTCAATTTCGGCTAACTGTACCCAAAAGAGATTAACGGTTAAGTTTTGGGAAAAGTCTGATACCGTTATAATTTGGCAATTTTAAACGGCATTCGGTTAAATACTAAAACACAAACAAAAACCTCAGATGATATCTGAGGTTTTTGTTTATTCAAATAAATTCAAATCTTTATCAAGAATGCTCTTTCGTGTTACGGTATAACAACTGTAATTTGTGACTCCGCTACCAAAAAACGCAGTTAGTATAAGTTCGGGGTTTATGTTTTCTTCGCTTCCTGCAGGCAGGGTTATTTTAAGTACGGTATTACCGTTTTCGTTTAACGAAAAATCTTTTATTTTCGGTTTTACATCAAAGGTTTTTATGTCGCCTTTTTTGGTCTTTTTTGATACCTCTATACTCTCTGACTTAAGAAAATCGCTTAGCGGTTTTAAAAGTTCCCCTTTGTCATCAAATTCAATTTCAAATTGAGCAAAAGCAACAAACGCGGTTTTAAGTTTCGGCTCCGCCGCCTTAAAAAATCTTATTCCGTCGGGGCAAATTGCGTTTAGTGTTTCGGGGAGTTTTTCAATATCGTAATCATCGTCACAGAGGCGGATATCCATTATATCGTACTCGCTTATGTGACCTAAAGACAGCGGCAACGCAAAGGTTATATACGGATGCGGATTAAAGCCCTCAGTAAACCAAACGGGCAATTTTGCGCGCTTTATTATTCTTGCCATAAACCGCGTTATATCAAGGTGGGAAATAAACCTCATTCTGCCGCCTTTTTTATAAAAAAGTCTAACGTTTTTCAAAGCATACACCCTCCCCGAACACATTTGCGCCGCAAAGAGCGCATTTTTTCCTGCAATGCTCGGTAGTTTGCGCTTTCTTTGCAAGTTCGTTCTGTTTTATGAGAAAATCTTTTGATATGGCATAATCAAGGTGATCCCACGGAAAAACCTCGGTATATTCGCGCATACGGTTAGCATAAAATTCGGGGTTTATACCGCACTCTTTGAATGCTTCGAGCCATTTATCAAGGTCAAAACATTCATCCCATCCGTCAAACTTACAGCCCTTTTCGTGCGCTTTTATAATTACTTCTCCGAGTTTACGGTCACCGCGGGCGAAAACACCCTCTAAAAAACTTGTGCGATTTTCGTGATAGTTAAAGATTATCTTTCGGGAGTGAATACACTCCTTTAAATACTGCTGACGGCGTACCATTTCTTCTCTTGTTATCTGCGGCCAAAACTCAAATGGGGTAAATGGTTTAGGCACAAAATTTGAAACGCTTATTGATACATTTACTGCCTTGCCTTTCGGTTTTTCGGGCAATGAGTAGTATTCGTCCACTATCTTTTGAGCAAGGTCGGCAATGCCCTTTATATCCTCGTCGGTTTCGGTGGGAAGCCCCATCATAAAGTAAAGTTTAACCGCTGTGTAACCGCCTTTAAAGGCAGTGCGGCAGGTAGAAATTATCTCCTGCTCGGTTATATTTTTGTTTATAACGTCACGAAGGCGCTGCGTGCCCGCCTCGGGCGCAAAAGTAAGTCCGCTTTTCCGTACCCCGCTTATTTTTTCGAGCAGTTCGTCCGAAAAATTATCAATTCTAAGTGAGGGTAGCGACAGACTTATTCCGTCCTTTTCGGTCCACGAAATCAGTTCGTTTAAAAGCGGCTCTATGTTACGGTAATCGCTGGTGCTTAAAGAAGAAAGAGAAATTTCATCATACCCCCTATTCTCACACAGCGCCTTTGCCTGACGGTTTATCGTATCAATGCTCTTTTCCCTTACGGGACGGTAAATATATCCTGCCTGACAAAATCTGCAACCTCTTATGCAACCTCTGAAGATCTCCTGAACGGCGCGGTCGTGCACTATCTCTATATACGGCACTACGAATTTTTCGGGATAGTATGTATCGTCAAGATTTTTTTCAACCCTTTTCCTGACGGCTTTCGGCGCATTCGCTTTAGGTGTGACCGATTTTACGGTGCCGTCATCATTATAAGAAACATCGTATAAACTCGGCACGTACACACCCTCAATTTTAGCGGCGGCACGCAAAAAGTCCTGCTTACTGCCGTTTTTTTCCTTAAAGGATTTATAAAGGTCGATAACCTCAAGGTCTACCTTTTCGCCCTCACCCAAAAAGAAAATGTCCACTATATCGGCAAGCGGCTCTGCGTTGCAGGCGCACGGTCCTCCCGCAACCACAAGCGGAGAAAGTGCCGTTCGCTCTTTGGCTTTTATCGGCACTTTTGCAAGGTCAAGCATATTTACTACATTTGAAAACGAAAGTTCGTACTGCAAAGTAAAACCGATAAAATCAAAATTCTTTATCGGCTCGCGGCTTTCAAGACCGAAAAGTTCTATACCGTTTTCGCGCATAACCTTTTCAAAGTCTATCCACGGCGCAAAACAACGCTCGCACCAAATATCTTCCCGCTCGTTAAAAAGCGAGTAGAGTATCTTCATGCCGAGGTGCGACATTCCTATCTCGTACGTATCGGGAAAGCAAAAGGCAAACCTTACGTCCACCTTGTTTTTATCTTTTATTACACTGTTTATCTCTCCGCCCGAATATCTGCCGGGTTTTTGAACCGATAAAAGCAGTTGCTCAAACCGTTTTTCGTCCACTTTGTTTCCTCCTGAAACTTTTTTCATACAACAATGATACATCACTTGCGGCCATCTTTCAACTTTTATTTAATTATATATAAAAATAACTTTATTTTTATAGAACAATATGTTATACTCTTTAGTGTATGACTTTTAAAGAAAGGGTTGGTGAAAAAATGAAATTCAAAAGATTTTTATGCATTCTCGCGGCAGCGGTTATGCCGTTTGTGTTTTGCGGTTGTAATTTGTTTACCGTAGACACCGCCGAGTTGCTTTCACCCCCTATGCTCTCGGGAGACCTATCCTCCGTAAAGCAGGTTATAGATAAGACCGCGCCTAACGGATACGCCTTTGAATACCCGACCTCCGGCGACCGCCGTTCCGCAGTAGTTACCGAGGATATTGACCTTGACGGTGTACCCGAGGCATTTGCCTTTTATTCCACGGCAGACGGCGAAAGTAAAACCGTACACATAAGTCTTATCAAAAAGCAAAAGGGCAAGTGGAAATTCCTCGCCGAGCAAACCGTAACCGCCGGCGGTGTGGACAAAATAGAATTTTGCGACCTTGATAAAGACGGTGTTAAGGAAATCGTTGCGGGATTTGAACTGTATAGTTCAAGTTCGAAGCAGTTAGCGGTTTACTCAGCAGAAGAGAAAGGACTTATAAACCGTCTTTTAAAACCATACACAACCTTTATTTGCTGTGACCTTGACGAAAACGGCTTAAACGAAATTTTCGTCCAGAACTTATCCACTACCGACCTTAAAAATTCGGCATACCTTTACACCCTTACCGAAAGCGGAAGCACTCAAACTTCCTGCCTTATGGACGGTTCGGTAAAAACGGTATCAGAACCTGTTTTATCGGAACTTTCTTCAGGAAAGCCCGCTATATATATTGACGAAATCAAAAGTGTAGGCGCCATAACCGAGGTTTTATATCTTAAAAAAGGCGAACTGACAAACGCTTTGCTTGACACTTCGGGAACGGTTGCCGAAAATCTTATAACCCTCCGTTCCTCAACACTTACGCTTACCGATATAAATAACGACGGTATACTTGAAATCCCCGTAGCAAGCGAAATACCCTCCGCAAACGATACCAACGAACTTCTTTACTACACAAATTGGTGTACCTTTAACGGTGATGCGCTCGCGGTCAAACTTGTAACGGTGGTAAACAGTGTTGACGGTTATTACCTTACCGTTCCGCAAAAGTGGGTAGGCAAGGTTGCCATATTTAAAGACACCGAAAAACGTGTGCGCAACTTCTACGAGTTTGACTCTGCAACCAATGCAGTCGGCAGAAAACTCGCCTCTTTTAAAGCGCTGCCCGAAAAGGAGTATGACGAAGGCAATTATTCGGGGTTTTACGAACTTGCAAAATTTGACGGTGTAATATTTTTAGGTTCCGCAGCAAAAATCGAAGGTGAACTTGCAATAGACCAAAAAACTCTTTTGTCAATGCTCACCCCATACACTCAAAATTGAGAAAGGGAGTGTAAGTAATGAAAAGAATACTTGTAGTTGAAGACGAAGCCCCGATAAGAGAATTCGAGGCAATAAATTTAAACCGTGCAGGTTATGAAACGGTAGAGGCGGGTTCCGGTGAAGAAGCGCTTGATATTTTCACTACCGATGTTTTGGGGTTTGATATTGCGCTTTTAGACGTAATGATGCCCGGAATGGACGGTCTTGAACTTTGCCGCCGTATCCGTGAGAAGAACAAAAGCATCGGCATAATAATGCTTACCGCAAAATCTCAGGAAATGGATAAAATAAGCGGTCTTATGACCGGAGCAGACGATTATATAACCAAACCGTTCAGCCCCGCAGAACTTTTGGCGAGGGTAGACTCGCTCTACCGCAGGGTAGAACTCCAAAGTGCAGAAAGTAAAAAACCGACAGACGAATTACGTCTCGGAAAGTTCGCGCTCAATTTAAGAAAGCGCTCACTCTTTAAAGAGGGCAAAGAAATCGAACTTACACAGGTTGAATTTCAGATTATGGAATATTTCCTCACAAATCCGGATGTTGCGCTCGACCGTACTGACATATTGAAAAAAGTATGGGGCGATAACTATTTTGGTGAAGAAAAGATAGTAGACGTAAATATAAGGCGTCTTCGTATGAAGGTGGAGGACGATCCCTCAAACCCCAAACACTTAATAACCGTATGGGGTATGGGATATAAGTGGATAAGTTTCGCGTAAAACAACCCGTTAAATTTTATAAAAGGAGGAGAAAAAATGAAACTCGATATAAAGTTTCGCAGTATAACTACACGTTGGATATTAAACGTGTTCGTTATAGTAGCATCAACCGTAACGGTTGCTGTTGTTGCATTTTCGCTCTTTTTCTCCTCTCTTTACACCGAAAGAATATCCACCCTTTTGGAAGACTACTCGCAAGATTTTGCCACCCTTTCTTCCACCAACGCCTCCTCGTTTGAAGATGCGGCGGTACTTCTTTCCGACTCTTTTATGTATAAGGACAAGATAGAGGTTCAGGTGCTTAACACTTCAGGAAAGGTAATTGTTTCCACCACCGGATTTTTACCCGAAGAGGATTATATAGGGGAGTATGAAGCAGCAGTGTCCGCACCAAAGGGCATAAACACTTTTAACGGCAAGGTTGCCTCGGGTGAGCATATTTTAGCGATAACCCATATAATCAAAGACGGCAATTCAAATCCGCTCGGTGCATACAGAACAGTAACCTCGCTTGCCGCCACTGTTTCAAAAATTCGCATTTTGGTTTTAATTCTCATACTTATCGGGATAGGCATAATAGGATTTTGCGGCATATCGGGACTGTATTTCATAAAGTCGATAGTAAACCCGATTAAAAACGTAAGCAATATGGCGAGAAAAATCGCAATGGGCGACTTTGAAACCCGTATCAACTCAAGTAAAAACGACGAAATCGGCGAACTGTGTGACACCATAAATTATATGGCATCGGAACTTTCCGAAGCCGAAACAATAAAGAATGACTTTATTTCCTCTGTGTCTCACGAACTGCGTACCCCGCTTACCGCAATAAGAGGTTGGGGTGAAACGGCAAAGTCCGCCGTAGGAAATGACGATGAACTTGTTTCCCGAGGCATCGAGGTAGTACTAAGCGAAGCGGACCGTCTTTCAAGTTTGGTTGAAGACCTGCTTGACTTTTCGCGTATGCAGTCAGGCCGTCTTACCTTTAACCAGCAACCGACCGACCTTACGGCACTGCTTAAGAATGCCGTTGATATGTATACCGAGCTTGCCAAGAAGCAGAGCATTGAGGTTTCGTTTGCGCCCCCTACCGCGCCCGCCGTTGTTATGGGTGACGGTGACCGTTTAAAGCAGGTGTTCATAAACATAATAGATAACGCGGTAAAATACACCGAAAAAGGCGGTCTTGTACTCGTTACACAGGTTATTGAAGACGAATGCGTAAGAATTCTCATAAAAGATACCGGCGTGGGTATCCCCTCTGCCGATATTGACCACGTTAAAGAAAAATTCTTTAAATCCAACAAAACCGTCCGCGGCAGCGGTATAGGTCTTGCCGTTGCGGACGAAATAATAAAACAGCATCAGGGACTTCTGTTCCTTGAAAGCACCGAGGGTGTAGGCACTACCGTTACGGTGGTACTGCCGCTTACTTCCGAGCCGCTTTACGATACCTTAGGCGGCGAAGAAAACGTCGTGCCGATAGGCGAGATAACAGAAGAAATTGCCGAACGCTCGGTGGACGATATGATAGAGCCGTCCGAAAACGGAGAAAAAGGAGAAGAAAATGGCTAAATATACTGCTATAGGCGGTCAGGCGCTTATTGAGGGTATTATGATGAAAAGTCCCGAAAAGTGTGCGCTCGCCGTAAGAACTCCCGAAAAGGAGATAGACATAACTTATCTTGACGGTAAAAGTTTAAGAGAAAAATATAAAATTTTAAAACTCCCGATAATACGGGGCGTTGTGGCATTTGTTGAGTCGCTTGTAACCGGCTATAAAGCAATGACACTTTCGGCGGATAAGTCCGGTTTTACCGACCTTGAAGAGGAAGACGCCAAGAAAGACGGTGCCGATAAAACGGACAGCGGCACCTTGATGAACGTTATCATGATAATCGCCACCGTTTTGGGTGTGGCGCTTTCGGTGGTTTTGTTTATGCTCCTGCCACGTCTTTGTGTAAGCGGTCTTAAAGCACTTTTTAAAACCGATTTTTCAAAACTTGCCCGCAGTCTTATAGAGCAAGGCGTAAAACTTTTGGTTTTTGTGCTCTACGTATGGGGCATATCGTTTATGAAAGACATAAAGCGGGTATTTATGTATCACGGCGCCGAGCATAAAACAATTTTCTGCTACGAAAAAGGGCTTCCGCTCACAGTGGAAAACGTAAGACCGCAACGCCGCTTTCACCCAAGGTGCGGTACCTCGTTTTTAATCCTTATGATAATAGTAAGTCTTGTATTTTCAACCGTTGTACAGATACTTTTTAAGGGTGTATACGATAACGTTGCCATGTGGGTAATCATTAAAATCCTTTTAATTCCGATAATTTGCGGAACGGGGTTTGAGGTGCTGCGTGTTTGCGGAAAATACGATAACCTTTTTACCCGCATTGTATCAGCCCCCGGTCTGTGGCTTCAAAGAATCACCACCAAAGAGCCCGAGGACGATATGATAGAAATCGCCATCGCGGCGTTAAGAGCGTGTGAGCCCGAAACGCCTGACGTTGACAGGAGTATTGACAGTAATGCCGAAAACGATATTTGAAAACTATAACGAATGTAAGCACGAACTGCAAAAAGCAGGTATAGAGGATTATGTTTTTGAGTCAAAACAAATAATTAAATACGTAACCGGATATACAAGCGCGCAAATACTTTCAAATTATCAAAGCGAACTTTCCGAGTTTCA
Source organism: Clostridia bacterium (assembly GCA_024404125.1). Lineage (GTDB taxonomy): Bacteria > Bacillota > Clostridia > Oscillospirales > Acutalibacteraceae > UBA737. The sequence continues at coordinate 464 of JAKSQL010000029.1, read as the reverse complement.
GCAAAATATGTTTACCGCAATAGTAAAGCAGAGAATATCCCACTATCCGCTTCAGTATATTTTCGGCAGTTGGGATTTTTACGGCAGAAAGTTTTTTGTAGGCCCCGGCGTACTGATACCGAGAAGCGATACCGAGATTTTAGTGGATACGGCGCTCGAATTTTTAAAGGATAAAAAAAGTCCGTTCGTGCTTGACCTTTGTGCCGGAAGCGGTTGTATAGGTATAACCCTTTCACTTGAAAAGACCGATGCCAAAGTAACTCTGCTCGAAAAATACGAAACCGCTTTAAACTTCATAAATAAAAACATTCAGTCACTTTCTGCAAAAAACGTTACCGCGCTTTGCGGAGATGTTTTCAAGAGTGCCGCGGCGGATAAAAAATATGACCTTTTAGTAAGCAACCCGCCTTACATAAAACATAAAGATATGGCGGCTTTGCAAAAAGAGGTCACCTTTGAGCCGG
>JAKSQL010000289.1 GCA_024404125.1 Clostridia bacterium | reverse complement strand
TATCGTGGCGGACGTTGTAATACGGCTTTTTCACGATGTTAAAAAATATATGAAAGAAAACGGCATCTTAATAGTACCGGGAATAATAGATATACGCGAAAGCGACCTTGAAAAAAGTGCTTTTGAACACGGGTTTAAAATGATAAAAAAATTACAGCGCAAAGAATGGCGCGCATACGTTTACAAAAAATAATCGGAGGATAAACAATGCTTGAATTTGAGCAGCTCAAACTTCGCCTTACCGCGAATGAACAGGAGATTAAGGATTTAAAGGATGCTATCGGTTACGATAAACTCAAAAGAGAAATTGAGGAGCTTGAACTTAAATCCGCGGAAAACGGTTTTTGGGACGATGTTGAGAACTCCCGAAAAATCTTAAAAAGAACGGGAAATCTTAAAAATAAGGTAGAAACCTATGACCGTATTTACAATTCTTACGGTGACCTTTTGGTACTTATAGATATGGGTGACGAAGAGGGTGATCTATCACTTGTTGAAGACCTGACAAAGTCAATAAGTGAACTTGAAGAGGATTTATCCTCACTGCGCCTTCAAACACTTCTTACGGGCGAATACGATAAGAATAACGCGATTTTAACATTCCATTCGGGAGCGGGCGGCACCGAGGCGATGGACTGGGTTTCAATGCTTGTCAGAATGTATACGCGCTTTTGCGAACGTCACGGCTTTTCGGTAAAGGTTACCGATTTTCTTGACGGTGACGAGGCAGGTCTTAAAAGCGCCACGCTTTTGATTGAGGGCGAAAATGCATACGGCTATTTAAAAAGCGAGTCGGGAGTACACCGTCTTGTAAGGGTATCGCCGTTTGATGCTTCGGGAAGAAGACATACTTCATTTGCGGCAATAGAGGTTATGCTCGAGATAAGCGATGACGTTGCGATAGAAATAAAAGAGGAAGATATAAAAATGGACGTGTTCCGTTCTTCAGGTGCGGGCGGTCAACACATAAATAAAACCTCTTCTGCGGTAAGACTTACCCATATACCAACGGGCATAGTGGTTGCCT
>JAKSQL010000288.1 GCA_024404125.1 Clostridia bacterium | reverse complement strand
CCGGAAAGCGTAACTTATATCGGCAAAAGAGCATTTTTTAACTGCAAAAAACTTAAATCGGTAACTATACCCGCTTCGGTAAAAACAATAGGCGAAAAAGCCTTCGGTTATATTCCTTCTGATGATAAAGATATTGTTTTGAGCGGATTTACCGTAAAAGGTTACACTAATACAGCAGCGCAAACTTATGCGAAAAATAATAAAATAGAGTTCATTCCCGTTGTTTCCGTTCCCGGCACAACTAAACTCGGCAAAGTTTCAAATACTTCAACCGGCATAACAATTACATGGACTGCCGCTTCGGGCGCCGAAAAGCATATCATTTACCGTAAAGAGGGCAGTGCAACAAGTTGGACTAAAATTGCAACGGCAAAGGGCAGTGCTACTTCATACACCGACACAACAGCAAAAGCAGGTAAAACATACACTTACACCGTAAAAGCAACCAACTCGAGCGGTTCCGGCGGCTATAACAAAACAGGGCTTAAAATAGTTCGTCTTTCCGCACCTTCGCTCAAACTTGCAAACAAGAACGGTTATGTCAGCGTAAGCTGGGGTAAAATTACCGGTGCAAAGGGCTATTACGTTTACTGCAAAGCAGGCTCAGCCACAAGTTGGACCAAAATTGCAACAATTAAAGACGGCGCAACCGTTTCTTATAAAGATAAAAGCATCAAGAGCGGTACAAGTTACACTTATACCGTCAAAGCGTATAACGGCAGTTACACGAGCACAAACAAAAGCGTAACAATAAAATATCTCACAATGCCGAAGCCCACCCTCTCAAACGGCAACGCCAAAGTTACGGTTAAATGGGGCAAGGTAAGCGGTGCAAAGGGTTATTATGTTTATCGTAAAGCGGGCTCTGCCACAAGTTGGACCAAAATTGCAACCATAAAAGACGGCACAACCGTTTCATACACCGACAAAGATGTTAAAAGCGGCACAAATTACACATATACCGTTAAAGCATATAACGGCAGTTACACGAGCACAAACAAAAGCGTAACAATAAAATATCTCACAA
>JAKSQL010000287.1 GCA_024404125.1 Clostridia bacterium | reverse complement strand
CCGTGCTTAAAACCGAGTATTCGCGGCAATTCTCTTTGTATATGGCGCGGCGTTCTGCCGCGTGGGGATTAACGGTGTGCAAAACACCCTTTATAAAGGTGTTTTCACTCTTTACACCGTCACAAACGTAGGAATAACGGTGATAATCGTCCACCGTAAGTCTGAAAAGCATAAGGTAGCCGCCGTAATATTTTTTCGCAAGGAGTGGGTTTTTTACAAGGCTTTCAAGCGTGTAATCGCCGCCCTTTACCGAAAAATGCGAATCTTCACCGATTTCATACACCGAAAGTTTACTGTCACAAGGAGATGGAAGATTATCGGGGTCGGTGTCAAATCTGCGCGCGCCGTCTTTTATCTTACGGCAGAAAAACTCGTTATAACTGCGGTACTTTTTCTCTTCGTAACACGACATATCTATGTCGTTATTCTTTACAAAAGATTTAATAAAAATGCACGAAATCCGCCGGTTTAAAATAAAACCGACGGCTTTTGATACAAAAGGTCTTATTAAAATTTTAAGAAGCATCCTGCCGAAAGCGGTATCGTAAAGAAAACCGATACTGCGTTGCTGTCCGTCAAATGTGGTTATCTCACATCCGTTGCGGTCACGGCTGAACATTATTTAAACGCCTCCAGAAGATCCTTGAAAATATTTTCCGAACCGAAAAGTTTGATATTGTATTTTGAAAACAGTAATATTGCAACAAGCGCAACGGCAACTATCACGGTAAATATTATTATGGTGACAGTGCCGGGCTTTTTCATCTTGAAATCAAGTATAAACAGAGTACCTACCACAAAAAGCATTGCGATAAGTATGTAAGGTAATACTTTTTCGGGGAAATCGAAAGCAAGCGAGATAAGGAATATCAGCGGCAGTATTATGGATATTGAGGTTATCGGCAGACCGTGATATATCTTTTCGCCGGGGTCTTCCTCATTCATACGGTTTGTTTCGAGCATATTGAAAAACGCAAGGCGAATAACCGAGCAGATGCAGTAATATGCGATAGCAAGGGAGCCGAAAGTGT
>JAKSQL010000286.1 GCA_024404125.1 Clostridia bacterium | reverse complement strand
CCTTACAGATTATTGCTTTGGGCGATGTGTAGGCGCTGTCCGCAACTATGCCCACTACATTTTTCGGCAGTTCAAGTTCCGATGCCATAAGCACGGTAGCCGCTCCCATAGACATCCCCATAAGTATTATTTTGGTATCCGCGCCGTTTCGCCCGATAATGTATTCTATCCACGAAAGGCAGTCTTTTCTTTCATTTATGCCAAAAGTAAGGCATTTTCCCTCACTTTTTCCGTGTGCGCGCTGGTCGCTAAGCAGTACATTATGCACCGAAGCGAGTGCGAGTTTTATACCGCCGCTGAAATCACGCACGGCAATACTCTTATAACCGTGACACATAATTTCAACCGGTGCACCGGCTTTTGCCTCGTAATACGCACCGTGAAGACGCAAACCGTCAAATGAGGTGACATAAACATCGGTAAACGGCAGTTTCAAAGTTTCCTCGACCATAGGAACTAAAGTATCTTTTAATGCCGCGTACTGCTCGCCTTGAAGCATAATGCGCGGGTCGGTATTTTTGTTTTTATCAAACGTGAAAACCTTTCTGTAACAGATATAGCACGCCGCCGTTATGACCGCCGCTAATACGATGACTAACACTAAAATTGCTTTCATTACTTTTTCACCGGTGCTTTACTCTTTTCTTTCTTTTTGTTTGCCGATTTCGAGAGGTCGTAATTTTGCAAAAACTCTCCCTACTTTTCATCGGATACCGCGAGGTCTTCGCCTTCAAATTCGCCGCTTGTACGGTAGATTTCGTAAAGATTTTCGGTTATTCTGTTATACTCTCTATTGAAAATCACGCGCTGGCGAACGGCAATGACTGTCATTATGAGCGCAAACAAAAACAGTAAAGCAAGCGGTATAAGATGCCGCCAATAAAACGACGGCTTATACCCCCAAAGACCTAAAACGTCTTCCATAGATTTTGCAAAACACCACAGCATATACGGAAGTGATACGATACTCACAATACCGCCCGTGATTTTTAATTTTGTGCATAGTAAAACATAGCCTGCAATAAACACAGC
>JAKSQL010000285.1 GCA_024404125.1 Clostridia bacterium | reverse complement strand
AAAATCATCCGCAGTAACGGGAGTATCGTTGCTCCAACGCAAATCATTCTTCAGATAAAAGGTATACACAAGACCGTCAAGCGAATATCTTTCGCAAGCGGCACAGACCACCGCTCCGCTTTCGTTATGGCGTAAAAGTCCCTCATATATACTGTTTACAACGACTATCTCGCTATCGCTTAAAGCAACCTGCGCATCAAGGGTTGCGGGTTTTTCACTTAACTCAAAATATATAACCGCATCCTGCGGGTCGTTACCGCAAGCAGACATCATAAACATCAACACTGCCGTACACAGCAATGCCGCCACGCGTTTAACAAAATACACGGTAACTCCACCTCGCATAATCGAAATTGTACTGTAATTATATGTTAAGCGCCCGCATTTTTCAAGTTTTGTTACAAAGATGAAACTTTTTGCACTCTCTGTAAAGAAAAATACTTGACAGAGCAATGTGTCGGTGTTATAATAGCCACTGTAAAGAAATTTGCTTGACAGCGGAAGTGAACTTTTATGCCTAAAGATTTGTTTGTAAGCGCGCTTTTGGACGTTTACGGTGAGTTTTTAAGCAAAAAGCAACGTGACCTGATATCCTTATACTATGACGAAGACCTTTCGCTTGCGGAAATAGCTGAAAACGAAGACATAACCCGTCAGGGTGTGAGCGATGCGATAAACCGTGCAAAATCAAGGCTTTATAAACTTGAAGAAAGTTACGGCTACTGCAAAAAGTTTCTTCGCTTAAAAGAATTAAAGGAAAACATATCCGATGCCGAATCGGCAAAAGAGATATGTGATATTATTGACAATTTATAAGCATAGCATACGAGGTGAGACAATGGCATTTGACAGTCTTTCGGATAAACTTACCGGAATTTTCAAAAAGTTAAGAAATAAAGGCAAACTTTCCGAAAGTGATGTTAAGGAAGTTATGCGTGAAGTCCGCCTTGCGCTTTTAGAGGCTGACGTTAACTATAAAGTGGCAAAAGATTTTACAAACACCGTTGCCGATAAGTGCATAGGAGCCAATGTTA
>JAKSQL010000284.1 GCA_024404125.1 Clostridia bacterium | reverse complement strand
ATACGGTCTTGCGGTTTTATATGTACCCTTTGCGATAGGCCATTCAAGCACTGCTCGGCGGTCATGGTCATTTACCCATTCGCAGTCGGGCGGAAATACAGTTCGGTAATTATCGTTTACGGGAACTGCCAAATTTGCCCACCACATAAATACCTGCGGAAATGCAGTTCTGTTATAAACTCTTACCTTTGCCTTAATATAACTTCTGCCCTCGTCGAGTGTAATGCCCGCCATACCTTTCATACGGTTAAACGGCTCTACCTCACCCGTCCATACGGTTTTACTGCCGTCTGCATTTTCTTCTATGACCGCTTCAAGCGGCATAAAGGTAGTCGGACGGTGATGCTGAGGCCAGTTAAACTCAATTCCTCCCGAAATCCAAGAACCTGCAAGTCCTACAAGAGCAGGCTTTACGACCTCGTTGTAATAGATAAAATCATAATCTCCAATTTTATCGTATCCTCTTAAAATTTTACCGCCAATTTCGGGTAGTACAACCGTTTTCACATACTCGTTTTCGAGTGTATATGCATCGTATTCCACATCGGTTTTTTCATCGGTTATACCGTCCGAATACGGTATCGGATAGAGTCTGCCCGATGCCCCCTGATACGGCTTGTTTTCAAAAAACATCGGTAAATCATTAGCCTTTTTAGGCTTATATGTTGGTATTATCTGTTTTTCTTTCTTAATTTTAACTTTGCTCATAAAATCACCTTTCCAATTAATCTACTATTATTTTATTAAATATTTACAAAATTTTAAAGGTAGAAAACTGTGTAAAAAAAAGCATAGATTTCTATTTGCAAATTTTGTGCGCTGTATGTATAATATAGACGGTGATGATATGGTTTCTATACTTATTGACACAAAATATTCCGGAAGTTTATGGTGTGATAACCTCCTTAAAGGTCTTACAAGCCAGTTGCGGCAAAAGCGAATACCGTTTTGTGAAATTTACGATATCTGCCCTGCCGACACCGATGCCGTTTTCATAATTGCTTCCGATTATGAATGGACAAACTCTGCTATCA
>JAKSQL010000283.1 GCA_024404125.1 Clostridia bacterium | reverse complement strand
TTTGCCACAGTAGGCGAAAATATATGGGATATTGCAAGAAGATATACTTCGAGTGTGGAAGATATTAAACAAATAAACGGTATAAACGAAGAAATACTTGAAAACAACCGTATGATTATGGTACCTATAAACTGAACAACTTAAAACGTGTGATTTTGCAGGGTAAGATAGAGTAAGTTTTCTCTAATTTGCCCTGTTATTATCTATTTGATGTTGACAAGAGAATGTATAAGTATTAAAATAACCGTAGTAAATTTTAGGTGGGTACAATATGAATTTGTTGGGATTTGATATCGGAGGAACGAAATGTGCGGTAATTTCGGCTGAATATAATAATGAAATTAAAATAATTGATAAAAAGAAAATTTCAACCGATTTGAATCTTTCACCTGAAGATCTTATAGATAAACTGATGTCCATCGCCGATAAGTTAAATAAAAACGGTAATTATGATGCAATAGGCATCTCATGCGGCGGTCCGCTTGACTCAAAAAACGGTATTATTTTAAGTCCTCCGAATCTTAAAGGTTGGGACAATGTTCATATTGTAGAGCAAATTAAATCCCACTACGGTTTGCCTACACATTTGCAAAATGATGCAAATGCCTGCGCGATTGCCGAGTGGAAGTTCGGTGCCGCGAAAGGACTTAACAACGTAGTGTTTCGTACCTTTGGAACAGGTCTCGGTGCGGGGCTTATTCTTGACGGTAAGCTATATAGCGGTACAAATGATAATGCAGGCGAGTGCGGTCATATCAGACTTAACGATGACGGTCCCGTCGGTTATTACAAAGCGGGCTCTTTCGAGGGCTTTTGCAGCGGCGGAGGACTTTCACAGTTGGGTTATGCAATGGCACTTGAAAGTATAAAATCCGGTGTTTATCCGTCTTATTACAAAGAAGGTATGAGCCCCTCTGATATAACGGCAAAATCAATTGCCGATGCGGCAAATACCGGTGATGAAATTGCCATAAAAGTATATAACACCTGCGGCGAGGATTTAGGTAAAGGTCTTTCTGTTCTTATTGATATATTAAATCCT
>JAKSQL010000282.1 GCA_024404125.1 Clostridia bacterium | reverse complement strand
GACCGTGAGAATAATACGGGTCAAGTATCTCTCTCGCATATGTCGGTGATACCGTAGTAACCTTATCGGAGCACTGTATCGCACCTTTCATAAGGTTTACGCAGTTATCGTATTCCACTATGCTCTCTCTGCCCTCGGGCAGACCTAAAACATCGTTATACAGTTCTTTACCGTACTTTCCCTGATACTGAATATTATGGATTGTAAATACCGTTTTTATATTCTCATAAAGCGAGTCGTGACGGTAAAATTCACTCAAATATACCGGTATCATCGCAGTCTGCCAATCGTTACAGTGGATAATATCCGGTGTAAAATCAATATGCGGAATTATTTCAAGCACCGCGCGGGAGAAAAACGCAAATCTTTCGGCATCGTCGTAATGACCGTAGAGTCCGTCACGCTTGAAATAATACTGATTGTCGATAAAATAATATATCACACCGTCCATATGAGCCTCAAAAACGCCGCAATACTGGCGTCTCCACGAGACCGGTACGGTTATATGGCACACAAATGTCATTTTGTTGCGCAATTCCTCGGGTATACAACTGTAAAGCGGCATAACCACTCTGCATCCGACAAGCCTACGTCTTAACGCTTTCGGAAGAGCGCCGGCAACATCTGCAAGACCGCCTGACATAGCAAAAGGGTAAACCTCACTTGAAGCAAATAAAACTTTCATATCTCACACCATTTTCTTAAAAACTTTTACCTTTTTCCAATATAAGTGCTTTATCTTTTACACCTTTAAGCACGGTTTTCTCACCAACGGTTACATTTTTATCGGCAATAACATAACTTATATCCGCGTCAGAACCTACCGTTGTTCCATGCATAAGAATACAGTTTTCAACCGTTGCGCCTTTCTGCACCGTAACACCTCTGAAAAGC
>JAKSQL010000281.1 GCA_024404125.1 Clostridia bacterium | reverse complement strand
ATTAAGACAATGCCGCCGAGCGAGAATACCGACGACCAAATGCTGCCGGCGTTGGGGTCTTCGTACTCGATGGTAACGCCCATTTCGCGCCAGCCTTCCACTACGCTGCCGTCAGCGGGGGATGAATAGAACGAAGGGCCGTAGCAATAAACTGCCAAAACTTTGCCAACGTAGCCGGAGATCTTGTACTGATCGATTGCTACCTTGGAAATAATAGTTGCATCCTTCCACGCATCGTTTTCAAAATACTGCAAGGTGCCCGATTCAAATCTGTAGTTTTCCACTACGTCGCCGTTTTTGTCAACGACGTTAGTACCGTCTTGGGTGTATGCGTTGCGTTCGACATACTCTACGAACTTGTCGTAAGTTATCTTGGAAGCACCACCGTTAACGGCGTTGATGAATATAACGGCCGCCGTTGCAACAAGCATCAGGCCGATAATCACCCACATAATAATTCTGCTTTTTTTGTTCAAAATTTTACCTCTTTTCCCCACGTCGGGGGTTATTATTGTTTTAACGTCAACGCGCGTGCGCTTATATAATATAGTACGGGCGCGTTGGTAAATTTATTTTAGCATATATAAAGTTGCTTTTCAAGCGTTTGCAAAAAGTTTTAGCGCAATATCATTAAATTTTATTTATTTATCACAATGAGTAGTCATTATTAATACGATTAGTCAGTATTGGCTGCCACGGTTTTAAAATTTAGGTTGGGCTAAAAGGCTGTAACGGTTGGGTTAAAAGGCGGCAGCAGGTCGGGTAAAAAGGTACTACCCGGTAAGGTTTGGGTCGCTTTGCCAAAGGGAAAAGCAAGGCAAAAGGCGTTGCAATTTAAGGCGGAAAGGCAACCGCAACAGCCGCAAAAACCACCGTTAAAACCACCAAAAAGGGCGGTTTTGGAGTGTGAAAAACACCGTTAAACGCAGCGAGTAAGGCGGCAATTTTCAGGTCGATTTTTGGGCTGTTTTACAAACCCCACTTGTAAATATTTTTGTTTAGTATAATTTGGGAGGCAAAAACCAGATATGTCTATCCGTATTT
>JAKSQL010000280.1 GCA_024404125.1 Clostridia bacterium | reverse complement strand
CTTTAACGTAGTTTCCTTTTCGGTGTTTACAATACTGTTTATTTCACTTACCGTCTTGCCCGATATCATGGCAAGAACGGTCTGACCGCACTGCAAAGGGTCGGGCTCAAAAATATGAATAGGTTTTACCGTAGGCAAACAGCATTTCTCCCAAAAATTTTCTCGTAGAAATCATAACATACAGTCAAATATATGTCAATCGGTAAGTTACGGAGAATATATTAAAGTAATTGTTGATTTTTAGGTGCGCTTATGTTATCATATTTGGTATTGAAATGCTCAAAGTGAGGTATATTTTATGTACGATAACATTTCACCTAATGTCAATTTCGTTGAACAGGAAAAGAAGATAAAACAGTTCTGGGATGACGAAAAGATTTTTGAAAAGAGTATCGATTCACGCGCAAAGGGTGAACCGTATGTATTTTACGACGGACCGCCTACTGCTAACGGCAAGCCGCATATCGGTCATGTTCTTACCCGTGTTATCAAGGATATGATTCCGCGATATAAGACCATGAAGGGTTATATGGTTCCGAGAAAAGCAGGATGGGATACCCACGGTCTGCCGGTTGAACTCGAAGTTGAAAAAATGCTCGGTCTTGACGGTAAGGAACAGATTGAAGAATGCGGTCTTGAACCGTTTATCGACCACTGCAAAGAAAGTGTTTGGAAATACAAGGGTATGTGGGAAGATTTCTCAAAAACAGTCGGTTTTTGGGCAGATATGGACAACCCGTATGTTACCTATCACAATGATTTTATAGAATCGGAATGGTGGGCATTAAAGCAGATTTTCGATAAAGGTCTGCTCTATAAAGGCTTTAAAATCGTTCCCTACTGTCCCCGCTGCGGAACTCCGCTTTCAAGTCACGAGGTAGCGCAAGGATATAAGGCGGTAAAAGAGCGTTCCGCAGTTGTACGCTTTAAGAAAAAGGACGAGAACGCGTATTTTCTTGCTTGGACGACAACACCGTGGACTCTGCCTTCAAACGTGGCACTTTGCGTAAATCCGAACGAGACATACTGCCGTGTAAATGCCGC
>JAKSQL010000028.1 GCA_024404125.1 Clostridia bacterium | reverse complement strand
GCTTCGGTTTACGATGCAATGGTAAGGATGGCGCAGGATTTCTCTTTGCGTTACCCGCTTATTGACGGTCACGGAAACTTCGGTAATATTGACGGTTATCCCCCGGCGGCTTACCGTTATACCGAGTCTAAAATGAATCGGCTTTCTCTCCATATGCTTGACGATATAGATAAAGACACCGTTGATATGGTGCCGAACTACGATGACCGTTTAAAGGAACCGGTAGTTTTACCGGTACGTTTCCCTCAACTTTTGGTAAACGGTTCTTCGGGTATAGCAGTCGGTATGGCAACCGAAATACCTCCGCATAATCTCGGCGAGGTTATTGACGGTATGTGTTGTCTTATAGATAATCCCGATGCGGATTTGCAGGAAATTTGTCAATATATAAAAGGTCCTGATTTCCCAACGGGCGGTATTGTTATGGGCAGAAGCGGTATCCGTGCCGCGTATGCTACCGGCAGAGGCAAAATTACCGTAAGAGGCAAAGCCGAAATAGAGGAAACAAGCAACGGCAAGTTCCGTATTGTTATAACGGAACTTCCTTATAAGGTAAGAAAGAAAGACCTTGTTAAGCATATTTACGACCTTGCGGTTGATAAAAAAATAGAGGGTATTGACGATGTTGTAGACTATTCTTCAAAGCGCGACGGCGGAATAAGAATAGTAGTAGACATTAAAAAAGATGCCAATGCGCAGGTAGTTCTTAACAAACTTTATTCGTATACCGCGCTTCAAAGCACTTTCGGTGCGATTATGCTTGCAATAGTAAACGGCAAGCCGCAGGTACTTAACCTTAAAGAAATGCTGCAAAACGCAATAGATTTCCAGTGCAGTATTATCCGCAGAAGAACTATATTTGACCGCAACAAAGCGGCAGAGCGCGCGCATATTCTTGAGGGCTTAAAAGTAGCGCTTGACTTTATCGACGAGGTTATTGCGATTATCCGAAACAGTAAGACCATACCCGAAAGCAAAGAAACACTTACAGAGCGTTTCGGTCTTGACGATATTCAAACCACCGCAATAGTTCAGATGCAGCTCGGTAAACTTGCCGGCATGGAAAAGCAGAAGATACTCGATGAACTTGACGAAAAGCACGCCTTTATCAAAGAATGCGATGAAATTTTGGCAAGCGAGGCAAGAATACTTGATATAGTAAAAACAGAGTCGCTTAATTTAAGAGATAAGTTTTCAGATGAGCGCCGCACCGAGATTTCGGACGTTTTAGGCGAGGTTGATATCGAAGACCTTATCCCCGAAGAAGACTGTGTTATCACTAAAACACTTAACGGATATATTAAGCGTTTGCCTTGTGATACCTATACCGTTCAGCATCGCGGCGGCAGAGGAATTACCGGTATGACCACAAGAGAAGACGATGTGGTTGAAAGTATGTTCACCTGTTCTTCGCACGACCATATAATGCTCTTCAGTAATTTCGGCAGAGTTTACAGAATTAAGGCGTATGAGATACCCGAGGGGTCAAGAACGTCAAAAGGTCTTAACATTATAAACGTAGTACCTCTTATGCCCGATGAGAAGATAACGGTTATTATGCCGGTTACCGCTTCCGAAGAAAATGAAAACTTTGTGACTATGGTCACCAAAAAGGGCATAATAAAGAGGACACGTCTTACCGACTTCAAGAACACGAGAAAGAGCGGAATTATCGCAATTTCCATTGATGAGGACGATGAACTCGCATTTGTAAGAATGACAACCGGCAAAAACGATTTGTTTATTGCCACAAGTGACGGTTTCTCAATCAAATTTAACGAAAACGGCGTTCGCGCAATGGGCAGAACGGCACGCGGTGTTAAAGCGATGAACATGAGAGAGGGCGACAAGGTTGTAGATATGGCGGTCTGCACCGAGGATACGAGAATACTTACGGTTACCGAAACCGGTTACGGCAGAGTAAGTCCCATAAGCGATTACAGATTGCAGTCGCGCGGCGGTAAGGGTATTACAAACTACCGTACCGCTAAATACGGCAAGGTTGCAGCCACAGTCCCCGTAACTGATGATGACGATATCATTATGATAGCATCAAACGGAATAATCATAAGAATTTATGCGGGCGATATTTCCGAATTTGCAAGACCTGCAAAGGGCGTAAGAGTAATGCGTGTAGGCGAGGGAGAAAAGATACTTTCGGTAGCACTTGCCGAGCACGATGATTCCGAAATAAACGCCGCTCCCGAGCAGGCAGAAGCCGATGCGGGCGATGCTGCCGAAACTGCAGAGGAAAAAGCGCTCGAAAACAGTAACGAAACCGTAACGGACGATGAATAATTATGATTGATAATCAGTTTGAAAACGAAAACGGCACCGATAACGATATTAACGAGATAACCTTTTCGCAAAACTCATTTTACAGAAATATACCTTACGGATTAAACGAAAAGTCTTACGGCGAAAAGCGGGATATAAGAAAAATTTCCGCCGCCGTAGGTATTTCGATGATTGCGGTATTTCTTATTATGCTTTTTTGGGCGAGGATTGCATTACCCGTATTTTCGTTTTTCGGGGTTTCAAATCTTGAGGCGGTTAAAATTCTTACCGACCCGTATTCTATGCAGGCGGTACAAATAGTTTTATCCACCCTTACCTTTACATTGCCGTTTATCATTACCACGCTTTGCATAAGAGGACGGGTAATAAAAACCGTCTGCATAAAAAAGGTAAAAAAAGGCAGTTTTGTTCCGTATTATTTTATTGGTATAGGTTTTTGCGCCTTTGCCAATATAGCGGTAGAGTACGCGGGTAGAGTTTTTGAAAGTTTCGGGGTTAATTACCCCGACCTTTCCGAAACCGAGCCGCGAGGTCTTGCCGGATTTATTCTCTTTACCGTATCAAGTGCGGTAGTGCCGGCACTTTGCGAGGAGTTTGCGGTAAGAGGAGTAATTTTCGGTCTTCTTAAAAAATACGGCGATACCTTTGCGCTTGTTACGTCCTCCGTTTTGTTCGGACTTATGCACGGTAACTTTAATCAGATACCGTTTGCGCTTTTGGTAGGGCTTATACTCGGTTTTGTAAGAATTAAGACCGAAAGTCTTTGGGTATGTATCGCAATACATTTTACCAACTACTTTATTTCGGTGCTTATGGATTACGGCAAATTCTATTTTTCGGCAAATATTTTGGGCATTGTTTATACCCTGTTTTGCCTTGTGACTATGCTTGCAGGCATCGGCTTTTTGCTTTTAAGGCAGAAAAAGGATATAAATGCGCTTAACCTTGAAAATGTTAAAACAGAGTGTACCGAAAAGCAAAAATACACTTGGTATTTCACTGCACCGCTTACGATTATTTCTGTACTGCTTTTTTTAGGCGAAGCGGTTTACTATTTCTTTTAAAGGGGCAGGAAATGAACGCAGAGTTTATGAACACCGCAATTTCTCTTGCAAAAAAGGCGGCAAGCGAGGGTGAAGTTCCCGTAGGCGCGGTAATTGTGAAAGACGGTGAAATTTTAGCAACGGGTTACAATATGCGCGAAAAGCAGAAAAACGTTTTTGCTCACGCGGAAAGTATAGCCATAAGAAATGCGTGTGAAGCACTAAACGATTGGCGGCTTGAGAACTGTTCTCTTTACGTAACGCTTGAGCCGTGTGTTATGTGTACCGGCGCGATTATAAATTCAAGAATATCCGAAATTGTTTTCGGCGCTTACGATAAAGATGCGGGTTGTATAGAAAGCGTTACGGAGTTATGTAAACTGAATTTGGGTTTTCAACCTAAAATATACGGCGGAATAAAACAAACCGAATGCGAAAAGTTGCTTAAAGATTTTTTTAAAGATATAAGAAAATAGCAGTTCCGAGCAGGAACTGCTATTGCTATTTTACGATTGATTTAATTTCGTCTATACTGATTATCTTAAAGGTAAGAATAAATGCCCCGTAAGCAGCAAGACTGATCCCACAAAAAAGTATTATGTAAACCAAACCGCTTAAATCCGCAAATTCGGAAAGCGCAAATTTAAGCAAAGAGGTAATCATAAAAGCGGCGCTTAAAGGAATGATAACATTTTTAATTGCTTCTATTTTCGCTCCGCTTATATAGATTAGGCGGCCTACGTTTAAAAAGCAGGTAAGCATATTTGAAAAATACATAATGCCGATAAATCCGAACATACCGTATTTAGGCAAAACGGTTACCACCAAAAAAATTCTTATTGCGGAATCGGCAACCGAGGTGCGAAAGGTAAACACCTGTTGGTCAAGCCCTTTAAGTATCCCGTCACAAACACTGTCAAGATACATAAGCGGCACAATGGGTGCCAATGCGAAAAGCAGAAACCCAACGTCTTTACTGTTATAAATCAGTATGCCTATTTTCTCCCCTATTACAAAGAAAATCGCGGCGAATATAAGGGATATAACGCAGGTGGTTTTTATAATACGCTCAACTGTCAGTTTTACAAGCAAGTTCCTTTTTTTTGCCATTGCTTCGGTCATTTCGGGAATAAGCAGGGTTGAAAGCGCGTTAAGTAAGGTCGAGGGGAAAAACAGTATCGGCAAAGCCATTCCTTTTATCATTCCGAAAAGAGATAACGCGTTTGAGGTGCTGTCATACTTTAATAGATTTTTAGGTACTAAAATGTTTTCTGCCGTTCTTAATGCGGAGTTTAAATATCTGCCGAGTGTTATCGGAAAAGCAATACGTACTATTTTTTTGCCGTATCCGTTGTCTTTTTGACAAACATCTTCCGTAACAATTTTGTTGCGGTCTTTCTTATACAAAAGATACATAACAAGTGTGCAGAATGCCTCGGCTACCGTATCTCCTATAAATATCGCGGCGCATATTACGGATAACGAATACGAACGAAACCGTCTAATCAAAAGCACAACCGTTACTATCCTGATAATCTGCTCAAAAATTTGCGAGGAGGTAGCCGGTGTTACTTTTCTTCTTGCAATAAAATATCCGCGAAAGCAGGAGGATATTGCCAAAAACGGTAACGTAAGCGCTAAAATGTTAAGTGAAAATACGGCTCTTTCGTCTTCTAAAAGACGTATTGCTATAATTCTTGAAAAGAAAATAAGCAAGCCCGAAGACACAAAGGCAACCGAAAGCGAAAAGAAAACGGCTTTTTTAAGTATGGGTACTATGCAGGAAGTGTTGTCTTTTGCCATTTCTTCCGCAACAAGACGTGTAACCGCGGTGGATATTCCGCTCATAGCAAAGGTAGAGGCAAGAACATACACCGAAAAGACCAACTGATAGAGCCCTATTCCCTCACTGCCCACCGTATTTGAAAGCCATACTTTAAAGACGATGCCCATAAATCTCAACAGCAGCGAGGTAACTGTAAGTATTGCGGCATTTTTGATAAATAAAGTTTTTTTCATAGAAAAGTTCACCTTTAAATTCTATGAAAGGCGAAGTGTTATAAGAACTGTTGAAAAATATAAAAAAGTATTGTAAAATAGAAATATATTGTGGGTGTGGAGGTATACTATGAAATCACCGCTTGCTGACAGAATAATACCTGCCGACATATCAGAGGTAGCAGGTCAGTCGCATTTACTCGGAAAAGATAAAATTTTAAGAAAAATAATCGAAAGTAAAAATTTGCCCAACCTTATATTTTACGGTCCTTCGGGTGTGGGCAAAACCACCGTTGCCAATATAATAGCAAAAGAGTGTAATAAAAAACTTTGCTATCTTAATGCCACCACGAGTTCTACTGCGGATATTAAAGAAATAATAAATACAATAGGCAGCATAGATACCCAAAACGGCATACTTCTTTATCTTGACGAGATACAGTATTTTAATAAAAAACAGCAACAAATACTTCTTTCTTATATAGAAAACGGTGATATTACACTTATTGCATCCACAACCGAAAACCCGTATTTTTATATTTATAACGCGATATTAAGCCGCTCTTCCGTATTTGAGTTTAAAACACTTACGGCAGACGTTATCAAAGCAGTGCTTGAAAGAGCGGTAAAAAAGTTGTCCGAAGAGCAAAACAAGAAAATAAAAATAAGCGAAGATAATCTTTTAAAAATTGCAAGAGCAAGCGCAGGTGACGTAAGACGCTCGCTTAATATGCTCGAACTTTGCTCTATGCTTTGCGAAAAGGATATAATAACCGATGAGACGGTAGAACAGATACTTGCCGGCAATTCCGTAAGGTATGACCGCGAGGGTGATGAGCATTACGATATAATCTCTGCCTACCAAAAATCCATGCGCGGCTCCGACCCCGATGCCGCACTCTACTATCTTGCGCGGCTTCTTGCGGCAGGTGATTTGCCAAGCGCCTGCAGAAGACTGCTCGTCTGCGCAAACGAAGACGTAGGTCTCGCCTATCCTCAGATAATCCCGATAGTAAAAGCGGCGGTAGATACCGCAAACGAATTAGGACTTCCCGAAGCGCGCATACCGCTTGCAAATGCGGTTGTGCTCGTCGCGAATGCTCCGAAATCAAATTCGGTTTATAATGCGATAAACACAGCCCTTGCAGATATTGAAAAAGGCAACGTGGGAGATATCCCCCGCCATTTGCAAAACAAACATTTTGACGGCGAAGATGCTACTGTCCGCGGTCAAAATTATCTGTATCCGCACAACTATCCAAATCACTATGTGGCGCAACAGTATCTTCCCGATATTTTAAAATCGACCGAATACTACAAATTCGGCGACAATAAAACCGAGCAGGCATTTAAAGAATATTGGAACAAGATAAAGAAAAAATAATCTGCCGAATAAAATCTTATGTTATGCAAATAATAGTAACGTTTCACGTGAAACGTTACTATTTTTTATGGAGATAATCTTTATGGAAATGTGCCTTAAATATCTTTTTGCCTTTTTGGTAGGCGGCGTTATTTGCCTTATAGGTCAGGTGCTTATTGATTACACCAAACTTACCCCCGCGAGAATACTTGTCACTTACGTTGTGGCGGGTGTGGCGCTCACCGCAATAGGCGTTTATGAACCGCTCGTTAAACTTGCCGGTGCGGGAGCCACCGTACCGCTTACGGGTTTTGGTTACAGTCTTGCAATGGGAGTGCGCGACGGTGTTAAGGAATACGGTTTAATGGGAATACTTTCGGGCGGAATCACAGCCACCTCGGCTGGAATCACCGCCGCGATGTTCTTCGGATATTTAATGTCGCTTTTCTTTAAATCGGGCGACAAATAACAAAAGCACTGTCAATCAGTGCTTTTTTGTTTACTTTTTTAAAGACTTTTGTTATAATGAAATCATATAATAAATGTTTCACGTGAAACAAAGCGAGGTATTAACTTGGGAAAGATAATCGCAGTTGTAAATCAAAAAGGCGGCGTAGGTAAAACTACCACTGCCGTAAACCTTACCGCAGGCATAGGACTTGCCGGTAAAAAGGTTTTGCTTGTGGACGCGGACCCGCAAGGCAACTCCACAAGCGGATACGGCATACGAAAGAAAGACACAAAAGAAACCTGCTATGAACTGCTTATAGGCAATTCAAAGGTTGAAAACGTAATCGTACATACGGCATTTAAGGGGGTTGACATAATACCCTCGTCTATGGACCTTGCCGCCGCCGAGGTAGACCTTATAGAAACCGAGCACCGCGAGGCGCAGTTAAAAACCGCACTTGCGCCCGTAAGGGAAAATTACGATTACATATTTATAGACTGTCCGCCTTCGTTAGGACTAATAACCATAAACGCACTCAATGCATGCGATACGGTTATGGTACCGATACAGTGCGAGTATTATGCTCTTGAGGGACTTTCGCAACTTATGGCATCCATACGTCAGGTAAAGCGGCTTTACAATCCCACGATAGAAATCGAGGGCATAGTACTTACTATGTATGACGGGCGACTTAACCTTACCAATCAGGTTGTAGGCGAAATCAAAAAATATTTTGCCAACAAACTTTATAAGCATACAATTCCCCGCGCGGTACGAATTTCCGAAGCGCCGAGTTATGGTATGCCGATACAGTATTACGATAAGCGCTCAAAGGGCGCCGATGCATACAACTCACTTGCAAAAGAATTTTTAAAGAAGAATAAGAGGGGATAAAATTATGGCAAATAAAAAAGGCGGTCTCGGCAGGGGACTTGATGCTCTTTTTAACGAAAATGCTACCGAAAGCGAAAGTGCGGTTAACATAAAACTTACCGAAATAGAGCCAAACCGAAATCAACCGAGAAAAAGTTTTGACGATGAGTCGCTTTCCGAACTCGCGTCAAGCATAGAAAAACATGGGCTTATCCAACCGATAGTGGTCTGCCCTACTTCTTCGGGTACATATAAAATTATAGCAGGTGAACGCAGATGGCGCGCTTGCAGAATGGCGGGGCTCCAGACCGTTCCCGTAGTAATAAAAGAATGTGACGAGCAAACTCTTGCCGAAATGGCGCTGGTAGAGAATTTGCAAAGAGAAGACCTCAACGCCGTTGAAGAAGCTCTCGGCTATAAGGCACTTATAGACACCTACGGTTTAACACAGGATAAGGTGGCACAAAGTGTTTCAAAGTCAAGAGCGGCGGTTACCAATACCCTGCGACTTTTAAATCTTAACGAAGAAGAACTTGAAGCGCTACGGCTTAATAAAATCACCGCGGGCCATGCAAGAGCAATACTTTCAGCAGAAGATGCGCAAATCCGCAAAGAATGTTTTGAAATGTCCTTAGGCGGCGCATCGGTAAGGCAGGTAGAGCAACATGCAAAGCAAAAGCCGTTAAATACAGTAAAGGTAACGGCAAAAAAGCAAAAGAACACCTTTTACAGCGAAGTAGAGCTCTCGCTTAAAGAAGAACTCGGCAGAAGGGTTAACATAAAACCAACAGGAAAGGGCAAGGGCACCCTTACGTTAGAGTTTTACAGTGATAAGGAACTTAGCGAGTTTGCAAAAAAGCTAACCGAAAAATAAAGTTTACATAAAACACATTCGGAGAAACAAATGCAAAAGTTAAAAAAATTATGGTCATATTTTTCGCTTTATGAAAAAATATGGTTTATTTCGATAATAGCACTGTCTTTTGTGTTTGCCTTTATATTCCCCGAGGAAGATATCGGCGGAGTAAACGGCAAACTTATTATGGCGCTTTATCTCATTGATATATTTACAAATATACTTTGTGAACTGCTTATATCCAAACAAAGCAAGTGGAATTTTGCGGTATCGCTACTTGTAGAACTTTGTGAAATTGCGATATGCATAGTCTGTATGTACCGCTTTGCGACTATGGCAACCACCCTGTTTTTTTGGATACCCTGCGATATAATAAGTTTTATCGCGTGGAACCGTCACCCTGACGAAGAAAAAAGGTCTGTAACAAAGGTGCGCTCACTTAAAGGATGGCAGGAAGTAGTTGTAATAGCGGCCATTTTTGTGTGGACGGTAGGCATAGGGTACCTCCTTACAAAAATAGACCCTGAGTACGGCATACTTGCGGAAAATCCCGTACTTGAAAACGTTGTTTGCTATCTCGATGCGTGTTGCAGCGCAGTAGGTATAGCAAACGGAATTTTCATACTGTTGAGATATAAGGAACAGTGGATAGCATGGTACGTAAGCGCAATACTTGAAGCAGTAATGAATATACTTGCGGGACAGTACGTTTTGTTGGTTCTTAAAGCCGGATACCTTACCAACACCACCTACGGCTATATCAAATGGACAAAATATATAAGGCGCCATAATGAAGAGTAGGAATTACCTACTCTTTTATTATATATAAATAGTATATATACATATATATAAGCACCATATTTTGTGTCGAAAATGGGCGTTCAAAAAAAGTTTAAAAAAAGTTCAAAAAAGTGTTGACTTTATAGGTTTAATGTGGTATTATAATCGAGCGCCCT
>JAKSQL010000279.1 GCA_024404125.1 Clostridia bacterium | reverse complement strand
ACCAATTATTCTCACAACTGCCAAGTAACCTTTATTAATAATTATTATCAATAACAAAATTTGTCGGAAACCCGCACAGCCCGAAAAGCGGTACTGCATATGCTTATAAAAAGACTGACTTATAAAATCAAAGAAGTGCCGTCGCCATACTTCTCAGTACGGCTTGGCACTTCTTTTTTTATCCTTTCGGATCTGCTATTTAGTCATAGCGCACTTTTTGCAGTTTTTTATTTAACTTCTATCATTTTTGCGGCAAATGATGTGTTAACAGTTACAACGCCGCCTGATACGGTATACTGCGTACTGTCAAGTTCCATACCGTTTACATATACCTTGGGGTTAACCTTATCGGTCTTAATCTGAACATTAAGTGCAAGACCGTATGTATTTCCGCTTACGCTTTCAAGTATGACATAATCCTTGCCGATTTCAAGGTCATACTTAACACCGCGGAACATAAGGTTTTCCATACGCCAGAATGAAAGTTCCTCGGGCAGTGAGGGTGCCACATTCAAGGTGCCGTCTGTGGCGGAAATCCCAAAGAAGCCGTTAGGTATTACTGAGCAAAGAATGGTATTCTCAATAAATTCTTTATCAAGTCCCAAAGCGCCGGAAGTACCGTCGCCCTGCAAAACAACACCCTTATCGGCATAATAACCGCGGAAGAAGTTTCTCATATCATAAGCGCCGCCGTTATTGTTATATGCCTCAAGCACTTCAAGATACCAATCCTTAATATCGGAAAGCCGTGCATAAGCATCCTCTGTACCGGCGTAAGCAAGCCGTGCCATAATATCGTAATATGAGGTAAAGAGGATAGCGCCGCCGTCCTGACAGTAAGTACCAAACTCTGCATTTGCCTCAGCACTGCTGTAATCCGCAACATACTGTGTAGAGTTTTTAACAGTAGTGGTACGGGGCGCAAAGGTGTAAGCGTAAATATCACTGCCGGTGGAGTTGTCTCCCTCAACCGTTCTTTCACCGCTTATCCAGGAAATAACGCTTGCCGCCTGCTCGGCAGTAGCCATACCAAAAGATACGACCA
>JAKSQL010000278.1 GCA_024404125.1 Clostridia bacterium | reverse complement strand
AAGCTGCCCTACGATATCGAAACATTGTCTTGCTATAGCACTGCTTCCGATAGATTCGATTTCGGTATCGAGAATATCTCATTCGCGTGACCGTTTCAATGTGGGCGACAACATAAAAGCGGTTATAAAAAGTATAAGTGAAGACGGCAGAATAACCCTTTCGCACAAGGAACTTCTCGGCACTTGGGAGGACCACGCCGAAATGTTTTCGCAAGGGCAGACCGTTTCGGGCGTTGTGCGGAGTGTGGAAGACTACGGAATTTTCGTTGAACTGACCCCTAATCTTGCGGGACTTGCCGAGCCTAAAGCAAATGTACGCACAGGGCAGACGGCAAGTGTTTACATAAAGAGCATAATACCCGAAAAAATGAAGATAAAACTTATAATAATCGACAGTTTTGATGCCGAATATAAAAGTGCTTCACGGTATTTCTTTGAGGGCGAACATATAGACAGTTTTGTGTATTCGCCTGCGAGTTGCAATAAACTTATCGAAAGCATATTTTGAATAAAAATCCTTAAATTCAGTTGATTTTGTTTTGCTTTGGGGGTATAATACCTTTCGGTGATGAAAAATGTCAGAAAATAAAGGATGCAGCGGTAACTGTTCGACCTGTTCGAGCAACTGCGCTTCAAAAGAAAAACAAAGTTTTATTGAGCCGACCAACGAATATAACACTATAAAAAATGTTGTGGCGGTTGTAAGCGGTAAAGGCGGCGTGGGTAAGTCGATGGTAACATCGCTTCTTGCGGTGAAACTTGCGAAAAAAGGTTATAAGGTCGGTATACTCGATGCCGATATCTCAGGTCCTTCCATACCCAAGTCTTTTGGTATTAAAAGCCCCGCAATGCAGGGTGAACTCGGTATAATGCCTGCCGAGACCGAAAGCGGGATAAAGATAATATCTGTAAATATGATGCTAAAGCAAAGCGATGACCCGGTAATATGGGGAGGGCCGGTTAGAGCAGGTCTCGTAAAACAGTCCTCGTACGTGGTACTATGCGGCGTACATGATTATCTCCCTCTAGACCGGCCCACCCGCACG
>JAKSQL010000277.1 GCA_024404125.1 Clostridia bacterium | reverse complement strand
GAAAAGTATTACTTCGTCAACGGCACCCGTTACAGCCACATTATCGACCCTAAAACGGGCAGTCCCATTCAAACGGGCGTAATCACTGCAACCATCATCGGTGGCACCGCTGCCGACGGCGACGCCTACACAACAGCACTTACTTGCATGGGCTTGACCGATGCAATCAATTTCATCAACACCAAACTTACCAATTGCAAAGTGGTGCTCGTTTACGAAACGGAGCAAGGCGCCCTTCAAATCATCTCCAACAAACCCCAGTCCGAAATCAACTTGCTCGATAGCAGGTACACCTTCGCGTATACCCTTGACGAGCAAGGCAATATAGTTTAAAACGGTTAATTATGTCACTTAACAAACTGCGCCAAATCCGCGCCGACAAATGGTTCCGCCCGGCGGACTTAATAGTATACGCGCTTATCACCGCGCTTATCGTGCTGCTGTTTTTCGTCTTCGTGTTCAACAAAGGCGGCGATGCACTAAGCGAAAAAAGCGTTAGTATCTATCTGAAAGATAAGGTGATTTTCACCTATTCCTATTCAGAAGGCGCGTATAAAATCTCCTCCCCCGACAATATCCAAATAGTGGAGGAAACCGAAACGGAGCTTAAACTCATCGTCTATTCCGATGCGGCCAAGCAAGATTTCAACAGCGTAACTTTCAACAAAGTTGAAATGTGGGTCGACGTAACCGAGGCTAACTGTTCCGCCCGCAAAGACTGCGTGCATATGGAACGAATCAAGGATAGTAGTGGGGCAATCATGTGCACACCCCACGGTTTAAAAATCCTCGCCTCCGACTACAAAGTAAATTATTCACCTGATATACCCTTAGGTTAACATGTAAAACGGCTTTATTAAAAGCCGTTTTTTTATTGTCAAAAATCGCCGTTTACATTTTAATAGCACTACTTTTTCCCGCCTTTACATAATTTTTCTTATTTTACCCAAACTTTTTTTATCATAAGGAGATTATATGAAAGCAACTGGAATAGTAAGAAGAATCGACGAACTCGGCAGAGTCGTTATCCCCAAGGAGATACGCTC
>JAKSQL010000276.1 GCA_024404125.1 Clostridia bacterium | reverse complement strand
GTAAATAAATACGCTGACAATACCGACGGAAATCTTAATGCTTGTCGTAACCATCCAGAAAAGGGAAACGAATCCGAGAAGCAGGATAATATTCATCCAGAACTTAATCGGCGGAATAAGGAATATACCGCACGATATTATCGTCTGCATAATAATGAACGAGATAACGGTTAAAACGATGAGCACAATAAAACGTCCAAGTGCTCTGACCTCGTCAAAAAGCGACATCTTAAATGTCAGCGCCGCAAAGAGTAACGGTGCCGCACCTATTGCAACAAAAATGTTAGTTCCGAAGAGGAAAAGTATCGCAGTAAATAATACGGAAATAACAACGTTTATCCGTACAGCCTTTTTCTCTGTGTTTTTGCTGAACGAAATGTATTTCCCTAGCTTTGCAAACAACTTTTTCAAGCGGTGCTTTTTTTCTTTTGTTTCTTTCATAATAATGCCTGTCTTAATATAATTTAATGAAAGACTTACATATAATAAGCCAAAAATATACACGATAAGTATATCACACAAGTAATACAATTTCCATACCCTAAGTAAAATTTTTAACTTTTCGTAAAAAAACTATTGACAGTCACGTGAACTTGTGATATAATCACAACACCATAAAGGAGGTAACTATTATGGAACTAAACGCATTAACAATAACACTTATTTCCGCGGCAGCGCTGATATTTCTTATCATCGTCTGCAATCTTAAAGTTGTTCCGCAGGCAACAGAGTACGTTGTGGAATTTCTCGGTAAATATAAAGCAACCTGGAAAGCGGGACTTCACGTTAAGATTCCGTTCTTTGAAACAATCGCCAAAAAGATTACGCTTAAAGAGCAGGTACTCGACTCACCTCCGCAGCCCGTTATCACAAAAGATAACGTAACAATGCAGATTGATACCGTTGTATACTTCAGAGTATTCGATTCTAACCTTTTTGCATACGGCGCGGTAAACCCTATATCCGCTATGGATAACTTAACGGCAACAACTCTGCGTAACCTTGTAGGTGAACTTGAACTTGACGAAACACTCACTTCCCGCGATAC
>JAKSQL010000275.1 GCA_024404125.1 Clostridia bacterium | reverse complement strand
AACAAGAAAGGTATGACCTATGTGGAGCTGCTTGTTGCTTTCACATTGCTTATGCTTATTGTTTTCGTGTTTTCCCCCATGCTTTTAAGCTCGTACAATACACTTTACAAAGCCGGCGAAAAAAATGTGGATACATATAATGCAAAATCGGCAATTGAAGATGGTCTTGCGTACCGCAATTCAGCAGATATCATCTATAATATTCAGGCAAATTTCGATGATCTCGGCGAAATGGCAAAGGTTAATATGCGCCGTGTCACCGAAAGTGCTGCGCAAGGTGTTGCAAATGCTTACAATAATCTGCTTTCATCGCTTTACTACAACGGCAAAGGCTATATCAGGCTTATATCTTCAACTCATATAAATGACGATGCTAACTGCAAAACCTTTGTTTTTCAGGTAAGCGGCTTTCAGATAAACAATGTAGTTTATACCGGTTCACCTAAAAGGGACAAAAAAACAGATGATAACGGTAAAGAGTACTATGAGTACACGGTTAAGATAAATGTTTTTGCTCCTGCCAAAACACCTGTATCCAACGGGGGCGGCGGCACCTACGCACTGGAGGATACTGTATATAAAACCCCTATCGCTGCAGATGATGTCGATTTAGTTACATCAGCTTTAAGCAGCGGTATTATCAGAGTAACCGTAAAGGGTGTGGATATTACTCAGTCTCCCCTTAAACTTGTGCTGCAATACTACGATGAAAACGGTGAGTTTCAGGAAATAAGCACATTTATTTACATAGAGGCACCGTCTATAATACTCGGCGGTGAAACAGGCTCCGGTGCAGAATATTACACCAGTGCCGGTCTTGTTACCACCAAGTCCAGAAGCAAAGATGCATCCGGCAACGAAATCGAACAAATCGAGCGTTCTCTCGATATAGACGGCAGAGATATGAAAAATGTTACCTACCCCACAGGTACGGTAATTAAAAATATATCGTGGATAGATAACGATACCACATCACAAAGCGGCGGCTTTAAAAAGTACTATGTGCTTACAGGTACAAACGGCGCAATTTACCGCTTGTACAGCGCTACCG
>JAKSQL010000274.1 GCA_024404125.1 Clostridia bacterium | reverse complement strand
ATCAATAAACCCCGTGAGCAGGAAGAAAACGACATAAAAGAGATCAAAGCGGAGTTGCAGCTTTTAACATACGCTTTACTCGGTTGCTTGAAAGGACTGCAAAAGCAGGGTTGTGACGGCCCTGTAACCGATGCAATAAGCGCACTGGAAAAACATATAAACCATAAAGCCCATAATTAAAAAAGGAGGGTAATAAATGGCAAGGAAAAAGACGGAAACACCCGCCCCGGATGCCCCGGAAACATTAACCCCGGAAAGCCCGGAAAAGGAAACCGAAAAAGTGACAGAGCAGGCCACCATACAAACACCGCCACAGAAAAGCGAGAGCGGGTCAAATAGCCCCGTTTTGGGTGCGGTGGTACTCTTTATAGGGGGCGGCGTATTTTGCACCCCTAAAAGCGAAAATAAGGCCGTACAGATTGACGGCGAGAGCGTTTGCAGAATAACCGCCGTTGAAAAGGGAGCAAAACACCCGTATCACGCCATATCTAAAGACGAGGGCGGCGTGTATGGTTGGATTGATGCAAACAGTATTAAAAATATATAAATAAGCCCCGGCAATGCGCCGGGGCCTTTTCTTTGCACAAAATAAAAAGTACCGCAAACCGCCCCGAAAAGTACCGAAAAACTCCACCAAATACCCGGGCGGCTGTCAGATCAGAAACGAGGGCGCAATTTTTAAAAAGGCCCCTTTTCCACCATACACATTATAACATAGTTTTGCATACTTATACAAGTATTAAAAATCAACAAAAATATTACATACTTATACAAGTATATTTGCATAATTTGACAAGGGGAAATAATGAAAGTTGAAATAAAAGGATATTACAGAAAGCCCCAAACGGGCGAGGAATATATACACTATTACGAACAAGGCCGGGAGCAGCTAACGAATGGCGTTATAATATGGGGAACTGGAATAAAAGAAAAAATGCAGGGCTTTGAACCCTTGCCCGGACTTGCAGATTTTGAGAAAATGAACTTTTCACGGTGAATGGCGAGGGCGCGAAGCTGACCGTCACGAATGCGGTCTTCCGCGACATCGAGGGC
>JAKSQL010000273.1 GCA_024404125.1 Clostridia bacterium | reverse complement strand
AATTCACATACAAAAAAAACCCTTAGTAGTAAGAAATTTTCTTACCTTTCTCACAATGCGACAGTAGAGATTATGTTAATAGTGATAAGGCAACTAAAACTATAGGTAAAATTATTGCGAGCAAGAGGAATAATTATAGTGTTATGCCAATTACAATGATTGATAGATTCCCTTTAGCAATGGATAAAAAGGATTTACAATACAGATATGGTATATTAAATGAATGTATTGAGGATATTAAAGCAAGGCAAAATAAAAGCCCTGCAAGAAAAGCCTTGCAGGGCGATTAAACTATTTAGTTGCGAAAGGGAATTACTTTTCGTAAACGCTGCGTTTTAAGATGCCGATGTAGGGAAGCGTGCGGTAGTGCTCGTTGTAGTCTAAGCCGTAGCCGATTACGAATTCGTCTTCGATTTGGAAGCCGTTGTAGTCACTTTCGATAGCGACGGTGCGGCGGGCGAATTTATCGAGGAGGGTTACTACCTTTACGGTTGCAGCGCCACGGTCGATGAGTAATTTTTTAAGTTTGGAAAGGGTGATACCGCTGTCGATTATGTCTTTTATGTTGATAACGTCTTTACCCACTACGCTTACTTCGAGGTCCTTTTTGATTTTGAGCTGACCTGAAGACGTGGTACCTGAACCGTAGGAGCTGACTGCCATGAAGTCGAGTTCTACGGGGATATCGAGTGCGCGCAATAAATCGGTATAGAACACGATACTGCCCTTTAAAATACTGATCATGAGGGGGCGAGTACCTGCGTAATCGGTGCTGATTTGTGCGGCAATTTCGGTAACGCGTTTGCTGATTTGCTGTTCGGTGAGCATTATTCTTTCGCAATCTTGATGCATAATTTTCTCCTAAGTAGATATTTATTTAAGCGGATTTAATTCGGTTAGGCGCCAAATATGCCGCAATTATTACTATTTTATATTGATAAAGGGGCTAAACCAAAAACCGATTAAAAGTTAGCTCCGTCCCAACCCCAGTTTTCTACGCCCTGGTAAGTTACGTAAACTTCGCTGCCGTTTACACCGAGCTGATCGGAAAGGAT
>JAKSQL010000272.1 GCA_024404125.1 Clostridia bacterium | reverse complement strand
GCGGCGGTATCGTGATTGCCGAGCGAATAGATTACGGGAATATTTGCTTCGTCTATTACCGCCATACCGTCTGACGCAAGCACAAGTTGACTTTCATCCGCATCGCCCCAGTTGACAACATCGCCCGTATGCACAAGAAAACGCACATCAAACGATTTTGCATTTTCGGCAAGCCATTCGCATCTCTTTAAAAAATTGCCGTTCTTTGCCGCATACGAAATGACCTCTTGCTGTGTATCGGGGAATATGGCAAGAGAAAATTTACCGTCCGCATCCTCGGGGTTAAGTTTTGCCGCAGTATTCTTTTGTGCATCGCTTTGCGTATCGTTTTGCGTATTATCGCCGCATCCCGAAAGCAGTACAAAAAGTGTTACGATAAAAAGAGAAATGATTTTTTTAAAATTGTTATTCATACGGTATCACCTTTCCTTTTCCTTTTAAGAATTACATATATTCCCACAAAGACAAGTATTACTCCCAATATAATAAAAATGTGTGAGATTCCGTTCTGGTCAAAGTCCCATATAATATGAACAAAACCTTTGCGCTTTATCTGAAAATACGCCGCGGGCAAAAGCGGAACAAGACTTGAAATAATTATTCTTTCGCCGATATTCCCCTTTTTAAGCGACCTTTTTACAAGCAAAACAAAGCCCGCTATTGCAAGAACGGTATTAAAGCAGGTCATAACCATAATGGAATCAGCCGAGAACACACCTATTATAATATGTGTTAAAATATAGCACGCAAGACTTACAAGATGCACCGAAACGACATCCTTTTTATGAGGTCTTGCATCGTCGGTCGCCACCGCAACGCAAGCAAGAAAAAAGCAGTTGAATATTTCATACATTATTGTAAAAAGCGGTATCCAGATAATGCGGTTTGATATCGGCGATGTGCAATAATAATGGGCAACAAAGCCGAGAATACAAGCAATATCAAGTGTAATTAAAAAGTACAGCCACCATCTTTTTGCAAGTTTTTTATCGGTTTTCGAAAGTCCGACGGCAACAATTATCGGAACAAGTATAAGTCCGAGTGCAAGGTCGCTAACTGCA
>JAKSQL010000271.1 GCA_024404125.1 Clostridia bacterium | reverse complement strand
GATATCTATTTTAAACGTTTTAGCCAACCACTTTTCAAATTTACTGGGCTCCTCTTCCTCCGCTTCGCCGGCATATACCTCTGCACTGCGCAACAATACGCCCGTGCCGGAGATCAACGAATCGACCAAATTAACTACGCCGCGAATGAAGGGCAAGCCGAAAAATTTAGGTAATTTTGCGTTTTTGTAGCGAACGGCTTCTACCTGAACGGTGCCCGTGTCGTCGCGCACAGCCGTAGCCATGCCCGTCTTTCCGCGCATCATAACGCCTTCTAACACCGCTTGTCCGCCAATGTACGTACCGCATTTTTTAGGTGAATCACTCATAATACTACCTCAGTTTAAAAACAATAAAAAAAGCCCCGTGAGCAACTCCCGAGGCTGATTTTGTCGATATTAGATTCCGTATCTCTTCTTGAATTTATCAACACGTCCACCGGTATCGACAAGTTTCTGTTTGCCGGTAAAGAAAGGATGGCATTCGCTGCAAACATCTACTTTAAGAACGTCTACGTCTTTGGTAGTACCGGATTCGAAAGTAGCGCCGCAAGCACAGACAACTTGAACTTTGTGATATTTAGGATGTATATCAGCCTTCATATTACTGCACCTCGCTGTAAATTTAGCAATTTTTTTAATTGCTTTATTATTATAACCTGTTTTTCCCTCTTCGTCAAGCTTTTAAAGGCATTTTATTAAAATCTTTATAAATTTATTTACATTTTTTTGCTCCCGTAATTTTTTCCGCCCTTTCCGTTTCTTTTTTACGAAAAATTCCGTTATTTGTATTGCTATTTTTTTGCTTTTAAGCTATACTATTATGTGTCTGTTTACACGCCCTCTTTTCTCGGCGTGAAATTTATGACTTTGCGAGGATAATTATTATGAGATCTTGGCACTTGATCGCGCCTAATATGTTGAAGGAAATAGACGTTTAGCCGCTGTCAAGCTGCTCTCATACCCGGAATATGCAAAAGTTAAAATAAAAACTATCACTGAAATTGCAGGAAACGCACACAATATACCAACTGAAATACCTGTAATAGTCTATACAACACGTG
>JAKSQL010000270.1 GCA_024404125.1 Clostridia bacterium | reverse complement strand
AACGAATGAAATTCGTTTTCGTGCAGGCTTGCCCGTAACATTGAACACATTAACGGATGTTTACTTGGTCGGTGTTGACGGCTCTCTTTCATTTTCGGAAAACGGTTCAACCGTTTACTGTGATGAACGAAAACTTCAGGAAATAGTATTCTCTCTTTCAAGGCGGTCAATTCATACATATCAGGATATGATAATTAAAGGTTTCATTCCGCTTCGCGGAGGGTGTAAAGCCGGTGTTACCGGTTGCGCCGTTGTAAAAAACGGTACGGTGTATTCGGTTTCGTCTTTTAATTCGGTTAACATCAGAGTTTCACGCGAATATTCGGGCAGTTCCGACGATGTGTTTAATTCAGTCGGTAAAAAATGCACATCATTTTTACTTGTGGGTCCGCCTCTTTCCGGCAAAACAACCGTTTTAAGAGATTTGTGCCGTAAGTATTCTTCCTTAAACGGCGGTTTGTCTAAAAAAGTTGCCGTTATTGATGAACGCGACGAAATTGCTTCGGTTGCTTTCGGCAAATGTTTGCAACTCGGCACACAAACCGATGTTTTATCCTTATACCCCAAAGCGATTGGTGCCGATATAGCGTTAAGAACACTTTCACCCGACATAATAATGCTTGACGAAATAGGGGCTGATGATGAAGTAAATGTGCTTTTATCAAGTTTGAATACCGGTGTAAACATTGTTGCAACTGCTCACGGAAGAAATTTTACGGAGGTTTTAAAACGGCCTAACATAAGTTGCCTTATTGATAACGGAGTGTTTGAAAAAGTTGTTGTGTTAGAAGGTAAAACTTCTCCGTGCAAAGTTAAAGAGGTGATTTCTTTATGAATACGGTGCTTTCTGTTTTTTTATCATTTGTTGTTATTGTATTGGGTATTACAAAAGTAAATGAATACAAAAAAAGCGCTTCGGCAGTTGATGAAGTGTGCAGATTTGTATTCTTCGTAAAAAACAGTATTCGTTTTAAAAACTCGACCTACGAAACAATACTTTCCGATGCCGAAAAAGAAAATTATGGGTATTCCCATCGTCCTGGCAGCAGTCCTGCAGATGCT
>JAKSQL010000027.1 GCA_024404125.1 Clostridia bacterium | reverse complement strand
CAGTGTTACCGTTGCTGTATAACTGCCGACCTGCCATACGGTAGGATATGCATTTGACTTAATAACCGCGTCTATCGTATGAGTTCCGGCGGACTTATCTCTGAGGTCTGCCGCAGCATAAAGGTCGGTCGGTTTTATCTTGTTAACAATAGCGGCAGGACCGCATATCTTGACGTTTTTAATGTTTCCGCTTACACTCGCGGTAAGTGAAGAATTTATTCCGGAAGTTTTGATTTCACTTACAGTAAAGGTTTTTTCAATATAACCGCGCAGGTTTATATTTACGGTAAAGTATTCGATGTTATCAAGAATTTTTACACCATCCGGCAAGGTTGCGGAAACCTCAAAACCGGTACTTTGGGTTGAAATATCCCTGAAATCTATCGGTGAAAGTGTTATCTTTTGCAGTTTATCAATAACGTCGGGTGCACCGATAACCGTAACAACAGAATGGTCTACCGTATACGTAAACATCTCTTTTGTATAACCGGATGGTTTATTGCTGAATGTTACCTCAACGGGTACCTTTGCACGCTTCGAAATAGGTTGTGTAACCTTTACAGAGACGGCGCTCAAAGTAAGATAGTTATTTTCAACCTTTGTGTCATTCTTATCAAAAACGGTGCCGTCAAACGCGTAGCGGTACAAAACGTTGCCGTTTTTATCGTACAAAATAAGGTCAGTATCGTAAGTTTCGGTAGCGGAGAGAGTTTTGTTTACTTCGGCATACGCTACAACACTGTCGATTTTATCAATTACCGAACGTCTTCCCTTTATATTGACTGTTGACTGTTCGGAATTTGCAACTATCGGAGTTTCGGCTTCAAGACCGCTTGTTGCACCTACACCGATAAGTTTGGGAGTTACCGTAAAGTCCTTTGAACCGTCCATATAGTCAAATAAAACTTTGATTTTGTTAGGCGATACGCTCGTAAAAGTATAACCGTCAAGCGAACTGTTGCGTGTAGCAACTATATCAAGTTCGTACTCGCCCGCATCCGTAACGTCTACCACCGAAGCGGAAAGTAAAATATCCGCAGGTTTTAACTGACTTACAACATAATTAGGACCGCTTACCGTAACGGTGAATTTTTGCGATAAAATGTCAGAAACAATACCGAGACCGCGCTCGCCCGCTGAGGTATTCTCAACCGTTATGTTTGCCGCAAGGTCGGTAAAGGTCTGTTCTCTTATCGGATTACGGCTTGTCATAACAACAAGCCAAACGATAAAGGATAAAAGGAGTGAAAGTGTTACCGTAAACTTTTTGTTGTACAGTAAATCACGCAAAACGAATTTATTTTTCATTTTTGCTTTCCGCCTCCTTTACTTTTTTTGAAGATGAAAACGGATTTATGCGCTTTATAAAACTTAAGAATTTGTTTTCGTCTTTCGCCGAAATATCGTCAAAAAGATACTTTCTGAGTTCAACACCCGCACTTACCGAGTTAAAACCGCGTTTTATCTGACCGTCACACACAACCGAAATATTTCCAGTTTCTTCGGAAACTACCAAAACTACGGCATCGGAATTTTCGGACATACCTATTGCCGCCCTGTGACGTGTACCGAGCCGTGAAGAAATATTTTGATTTGATGTAAGGGGTAAAATACACCCTGCGGCATAAAGTCTGCCGTTGCGGACTATAAGCGCGCCATCGTGCAAAGGAGATTTCGGGAAGAAAATATTATTAACCATTGAAACCGATGTTTCCGCATCAATTACCGTTCCCGTATTTATTATTTCACCGAGTTGTGTTTTTCTTTCAAAAACGATAAGGGCACCTATTTTTGCATCCTGCATCTGTCCTGCCGCTTTTGTAATACTGTCAATACTATCGCTGATATACTGTTCTTTCGAGTCGAAAAGTCTTGAACTTGTTATGCTTGTTTGTCCCATTCTCTCGAGTATTCTTCTTATCTCGGGTTGGAAAATAATCGCGATTGCTATGATTGCCGAATCAACGATTGAAGAAAGTACCCAACCGAGTACGGCAAGTTCGCACGATTTCGCCAAAATATAAAGAATGATTAGCAATACAATGCCTTTTACAAGCTGACCGGCTCTTGATTCGCGCAGAAATTCAATCGCTTTATAGATAATTAAAGCGATAATGATAATATCAATTGCATCAAACACACGCATATTTGAAACTGCGTAAACTATTTGATTCCACAGTGCCGATACACCGTTTAACAACGCACTCAAATTTCTCATTCCTTCTAAAGTATTATTATTCTATTATAGTTTAACATATATTTACTTTCGTATCAATAGTAAATTTAATATTTTTTGTATTTAATTTCGTTTACGGCTTTTATTAAATATTCTATCTCGTTTCGTGTTGTAAAGACCGATGGCGACACCCTCACAGTTCCGATGTCAAGTGTGCCTATTTTTTTATGTGCGCTCGGTGCGCAGTGTAATCCCGCGCGCACCGCAATACCTTTACCGTCAAGATAAGCGGCGGTTTCCATAGAGGTTAAGTTTTTAACGTTAAAAGATATAACGGGCAAGTAGTTGTCACCGTTAAACGAATTTGTATAGAGTAACACGTCGGGATTATTTTTTAAAGCAAAATAGAGTGTTTTACAAAGTTGCATTTCGTGTTTATAAATGTTGTTAATACCTTTTTTGCTTATAAAGTCAATTCCTGCGGATATCGCCGCGATAGCAGGCGTGTTAACAGTGCCGCTCTCAAATTTTTCGGGCATCATATCGGGCTGTATTAAACTTTCCGACATAGTTCCGGTACCGCCCTCGATTATTGTTTTTTTTATCGGCTTATCCGCAATTAAAACCCCTACGCCCATAGGGGCATAAAGTCCTTTATGAGCGGCAATACAAAGATAATCAATGCCGTATTCTTTCATATTTATCGGAATAACTCCCGCACCCTGTGCAGCATCAACCGCAAAAGGTATCCCCATTTCTTTGCACAAAAGACCTATTCTTTTTATGGGCGGTTTAAGTCCAAGCACATTTGAGCCGGCGGTGCAGATAACAAGTTTTGTATCTTCTGTAATAATATTTTTAAAATTCTCATAAGTTTCGTCTTCATTTTCGGTAACGGCGGCAGTTTTAATATCCGCACCGAGCGAAAACAGCGGACGCATAACCGCATTATGTTCAATATCGCTCGTTACACACTTATCCCCTCTTTCAAGAAGTCCTTTTATAACAAAATTAAGACTTTCGGTACAGTTGGCGGTAAAGACAACGTTTTCAGGTCCCGAAGAGGAAAAAAAGTCCGAAATTTTCTGCCTTGCATTATATACCGCACTTGCCGCATTTATAGAAATTTTGTGACCGCTTCGTCCGGGATTTGCGGACAGTTTATACAAAGCGTTATTTACCGCTTTTATTACGGTTTCCGGCTTTTTGCCGGTGGTTGCCGCATTATCAAGATATATCATAAAATCACCTTAAAAAAACTGCCGTCTTACATAAAAATATAAGACAGCAGTGAAAATTAACCCTCGTTTATTTGAAGAATTTTAACGCCGGCCTTTTTGAGTTCGCGCTCGGCAGAATTTATATCGCCGTCAAGAACTATGTTATATCCGCAGCCGCCGCTTGAAAGTACCTTGCTATTTCTCTCTATCCATACTTTAAAACCTTTGTTACGCAGTGTATCTCTTCCTTTAATTGCATAGGTTATACTTCCCGTAGATATATAGTATCTTCCCATTTTTCTACACTCCGTTCTTGTTTAATAACACATTACATAATATGTTAAAACTCACAAAGTGTCCGCTTTTTCGTTTTTAATTTCCTGCTTATAGTAATTTATAACTACCATTACCGCAACAGGAAGTACAAACATACCTATAAGTCCCGATAAACGCAACCCCACAAATATGGTAATTAACATTAAAAGCGGATTTATTCCTATTTGCTTTCCGATGATTTTCGGCTCGGCAAAATTTCTTACAACAGTTATTATTACGTAGATTACAAGGAGTATCACTCCGCTTTTTATATCCGAAAAAATCATAGAAATTATTGCCCACGGCACAAGTACCGTACCCGTTCCCAAAATCGGTAAGAGATCTACTTCTGCAACTATTGCCGCAAGAAGTAAAGCATATTTAATTTTTAAAATCAAAAAGCCCACGGTCAGTTCCGCAAAGGTTATTAAGGTAAGCAATAAATACCCTAAAACGAATTTAAATACTTTATCCTTTAAAATGTCTTTTATAGTAATGATTTTGCGGTATTTTGTCTCACCCACCATATTTTTCGTAAATTTCAATATACGGTCAAAATCTTTTGCTATATAACAACTTGCCACAACCGTAACCGCAAGACTTAAAAGAAAAGACGGAAATGCTTTTGCTATATTGCCTGCAATATTTGAAACAAATCCCGCAACTTTTTCCGCAAGTTTAACAATAAATCCCGAAGAGGATTTTAAAACCGTACCCTTAAATGTATTCGGTATTTTGCTTACTATACCGTCAATTTCCCTTTGAATATCTTTAGCAAAACTGTTCATGGTTTTAGTATCAGATAAAAAATCGGAAAGCAAATGCATTCCCTTTGATGCCAAAATCCAAATCAAAAAACTGCTTATAGCGATTATAACAATAAAAGCGACACTCACCAAAACAGCGGCGCATATTCCCTTATCAAGTTTTAATTTCTTTGAAATCGCCGTTGCCGGCTTTTGCACCAAAAACGATAAAATAATACCAACCACAAACGGAAAAAGGAAACTTAAAGTAAATCTTATAATAAAATAAATGATTACCGTCCATACCGTAACGAATGCGAAATTTATAAGAAAAGTCTGTTTATTTTGTGTATCCATCACATACCTCCTATGTAATAGTATGACAACTTTTGTTGAAAAAATAGTGTTGATTTTTAAAACAAAGTGTATTATAATCAAATACATAGTTTTTCTGTGGAGGACACTTATGGACGGTGAAAAATTCTTACTCATAGATTCTCGGGTGCTTCCCGATGTTTTTGAAAAGGTACTTGAAGCAAAAGAACTGCTTGCGAGCGGTCTTGCCGAGAACACCTCAAAAGCGGTTAAAATGGTCGGCATTTCAAGAAGTGCTTTTTATAAGTATAAGAATTTCGTTTACAAATACGATAATTCGGATAATCATACGGTAAACCTTGAAGCAAACTTATCCGATAAAGCGGGTGTATTTTCAGCACTTACAACCTCACTTTACAAATACGGTGCAAATATTCTTACCGTTCATCAGGGTATACCTAAAGACGGCATTGCCGAAGTTTCAATTACAATAAGAACGGACGATATAAAAATCTCGCTTGACAGTCTATTGGGGAAAATTTCAGACGTCAGCGGAGTAATTTCCATTAAAGCAATTTAGCACGGAGGTACATTTATGGTTTATACTGCGATTATGGGGCACGGAACGGTTGGCTCGGGTGTTGCCCAAATTATGATCGGTCACGAAAGTCTTGTTAAAGAGAAAATCAAAGACGATATCGAGGTTAAATACATTCTCGATTTAAGAGACTTTGAGAGACTTCCCTATTCCGATAAATTTATTAAAGATTTCAATATAATTCTTAACGATGATGACGTAAAAATAGTAGTTGAAGTTATGGGCGGAATAAATCCCGCGTTTGACTTTGTAAAAGCGTGTCTTGAAAAAGGCAAAAGCGTTGTAACGTCAAACAAAGAACTTGTTGCCGCAAAGGGCGCAGAGTTACTTAAAATTGCCGAAGAAAAGAACGTAAACTTTTTGTTTGAGGCAAGTGTAGGCGGCGCAATACCGATTTTAAGACCTATGGCACAATGCCTTGCGGCAAACGACATTTACAAGATTACGGGTATTTTAAACGGAACAACAAACTTCATTTTAAATAAAATGATAGTAGATAATACGGATTTTGATGTGGCGCTTAAACTTGCTCAGGAAAAAGGTTATGCCGAACGTAATCCCGAATCGGATATTGAGGGACTTGATGCTTGCAGAAAAATATGTATTTTGGCTTCTTTGGGATTCGGTAAACACGTTTATCCGAGTCAGGTAAAAACCGAAGGTATATCAAACATAACACTTAAAGACGTTGAATATGCCGACAACTTCGGATACGTAATTAAACTTATATGCTACGCAAGTAAAAACAAAAACGGCACAATAAACGCCTACGTTCGCCCCACTCTTGTAAGCAAAGACAACATACTTTCAAGTGTTAACGGTGTTTACAACGCAATTATGGTTACGGGTGATGCCTGCGATAACGTAATGTTTTACGGCCGAGGAGCAGGTAAAATGCCTACCGCGAGCGCTGTTGTGGCTGACGTTATAGACTGTGCAAAGCACCTGACGGCAAGAAAGTTCTTATCCTGGTCAGAGGGAAATGACGGTTATGTTGAAAACGGTGATGAAAAAACTGCATTATATATCTTGGCAAAATCGGAAAATTATGATAAACTGTGTCTTGACACAGAAAAGATTTTCGGAAAAGATATAGCGGTCATTAAGAACAAATACAGTAATGAAATTGCCTTTATAACCGGTACCGAACTCAATTCCGTATTAGAAGAAAAAATCAAACAGCTTAATGCAGACAGTATTAAATGTATGCACATACTCATATAATCGGAGGTTTTACAGTGGCACTGATTGTTAAAAAATTCGGCGGCTCATCGGTGGCAAATGCCGAACGTGTAAATAATGTGGCTAACATTATTACCGATGAATACCGCAAAGGTAACGACGTTATCGTTGTAGTTTCCGCCCAAGGCGATACTACCGACGAACTTATAGAAAAAGCAAACGAAATAAATCCGAACGGTGTTTCGAAGCGCGAAATGGATGTGCTTCTTACGGCGGGCGAACAGATTTCAATAGCGCTTCTTGCCATGGCGGTGGAAAAACTCGGATTTCCCGTAATTTCCCTACTCGGTTGGCAAGCGGGATTTGAAACTGATGCGAACCACACCGTAGCACGCATAAAAAAAATCAACACAGAACGGCTTAAAGCGGAACTTGCAAAGAAAAATATAATTATAGTGGCGGGTTTCCAAGGAATAAATAAATATGACGATATTACCACCCTCGGTCGAGGCGGCTCGGATACAAGCGCGGTTGCAATCGCCGCCGCAATGAACGCAGACCGATGTCAGATTTATACCGATGTTGACGGTGTTTACTCTGCCGACCCGAGAAAAGTTACAAGTGCCGTTAAAATGGACGAAATCACCTATGACGAAATGCTTGAACTTGCAACACTCGGTGCGCAGGTACTTAACAACCGTTCGGTTGAAATGGCAAAGAAATACAACGTAGAACTTGAAGTGCTTTCAAGTCTTGAAAAGAAAAAAGGAACTATCGTTAAGGAGAAAGTAAAAATGGAAAAGACTTTAATTCGCGGCGTTGCAAAAGATGAAAACGTTTCGTGCATTTCTATTATCGGTTTAAAAGACGCCCCCGGCGTTGCATTTAAAATTTTTAATATTTTGGCACAAAAAAAGGTCAATATAGATATGATTTTACAGTCGGTCGGCAGAGACGGAACAAAGGATATATCCTTTACGGTTTCCTTCTCGCAGTCACCTGATGCCGTAAGAGCACTTGACGGCTTAAAAGATAGATTTGAAGTCAAAGCAATTTCGGTAAATGATGAAACGGCTAAAGTTTCAATAGTGGGTGCAGGTATGCAAAGTCATCCCGGTATCGCCTCAAAAATGTTTGAAGCGCTTTACGATGCAAACGTAAATATACAAATGATAGCAACAAGTGAAATTAAATTATCGGTACTTATTGAACAAAAGTCCGCCGATAAAGCAGTTCAGGCAATTCACGATGCTTTTATAAACTGACCCAAAGACAAAAAAGTACCGCAGGCAAACGCTTGCGGTACTTTTTTTATTCAAATATAAATTTTCCGTTATCAAATCGGCAGGTAATGTTTTCGCCTTTTTTAACACTGCCGTCAAGTATCCTTTCGCTTAATGCATCTTCAATTTCGGTCATAATAACCCTTCTTAAAGGTCTTGCACCGTAAACCGAGTCAAAGCCCTTTTGGACTAATGCATCTATTGCACTGTTATCAAATGATACGCAAACATCAAGGTTTTTAAGCCGAGTGTTTAAATCGGAAAGCATTTTTTCGGCAATTTCCCGCGTTTCGTCTTTGGTAAGTTTGTTAAAGACTATAATATCGTCCACACGGTTTAAAAATTCGGGTTTAAACGCTTCTTTAAGTTCACCTAATACCTTTGACTTTATATCTTCAAAATCGGAATTTTCGGAATTGTTATCACCAAAGCCGAAACTTACTTTTTTGTCGGTTATAAGGCGAGCGCCGATATTAGAGGTCATAATGATTACGGTGTTTTTAAAGTCTACTCTGCGGCCTTGTGAATCGGTTAAGATGCCGTCCTCTAAAATCTGAAGAAGAATATTAAACACATCGGGGTGGGCTTTTTCTATTTCATCAAACAGCAATACGCTGTACGGTTGCCTGCGCACCTTTTCGGTAAGTTGACCGCCCTCGTCAAACCCTACGTATCCGGGTGGCGAGCCGACAAGGCGAGATACCGTATGCTTTTCCATATATTCCGACATATCAAGCCGTATCATCATATTTTCGCTACCGAACATCGCCTCGGCAAGTGCTTTGCAAAGTTCGGTTTTGCCTACACCTGTAGGACCTAAAAATATAAATGAACCGATAGGACGTTTCGGGTCTTTAAGACCTACTCTGCCGCGTCTTATTGCCTTTGCTACGGCAGTTACCGCGGTGTGCTGACCTACAAGTCGGTTATGCAGTACCTCTTCAAGTTTAAGAAGTCTTGCGCTTTCTTCTTCAGTTAGTTGCGATACGGGAACACCCGTCCACGAAGATACAATATCCGCTATATCCTGCTCGGTTACTTCACCTGATACGTGCGCGTTTTTATCGTGCCACTTATCCTTTATATCGTTACGTTTTTCAATAAGTTTTTTAATATCGTCACGTATTTTGGCGGCGCGTTCAAACTCCTGCGCATTTATCGCTCCGTCTTTTTCCGCCTCCATAGCAGAGATCTTTTCTTCGGTCTCCTTAAGTTCGCACGGTGCACTTGTAGAAGAAAGTCTTACTCTTGAAGCCGCCTCGTCAATAAGGTCGATTGCCTTATCGGGCAGATAACGGTCATTTATATAGCGGGAAGATAGTTTTACCGCCGCGATTATGGCAGAGTCTGTAATGGTAACCTTATGATGCGCCTCGTATTTATCTTTAAGACCTTTTAAAATCAGTATCGCATCTTCCGTATTCGGTTCCGATACGGTTACGGGTTGGAAACGGCGTTCAAGTGCCGAATCCTTTTCGATATTCTTGCGGTATTCAGTTATTGTTGTAGCACCGATAAGTTGAAAATCGCCTCTTGCGAGTGACGGCTTTAAAATATTAGCCGCATCAGTTGAGCCCTCGGCAGAGCCCGCACCGATTATGGTATGCACCTCGTCGATAAACACGATAATATTTTTTGCCTTTGTAACCTCTTCGATAATCGCCTTTATGCGTTCTTCAAAGTCACCCCTGTATTTTGTACCCGCTACCATACCGGTGAGGTCTAAAGTTACAATCCGCTTGTTTAAAAGTATCTCGGGAACATCACCCGAAGCAATTTTTTGTGCAAGTCCTTCAATTACCGCCGTTTTACCTACACCCGGCTCACCTATTAAGCAAGGGTTGTTTTTTGTTCTGCGGCAAAGAATTTGTATAATACGCTCTACCTCGGTATCTCTGCCTATTACGGGGTCGAGTTTATTCGCTTTTGCTTCGGCGGTTAAATCTCTGCCGTACTTTTCAACAGTGGGAGTTTTGGTATTCGCGGTTTTATTATCGCTTTTATAGGAATTATCCGAGCTTGAAATATCCACTCCCGAAGATTTGAGTGCCTCTTCGGCAATACTTCTCGTGTCTGCGCCGAGTTCGTTCATAAATCTTATGGCATAATTATCGCCTTCGCTTAAGATACCTACCAATAGGTGCTCGGTGCCTACGTATTTCTTACCTAAACTGTTACAGCCCGCTACCGCTACTTCAATTACCTTTTTTGCTCTCGGAGTAAAGTAATCGGGCGATAAAACGGTAGGTGTACCCGTACCGATGCTCTT